>DATGKC010000465.1:0-7783 GCA_035294845.1 Planctomycetaceae bacterium
ATGCGCAGCGGATCGTGCGCGTCTGGCGCCTGACGCTCGGACGACCACCCACGGCACAGGAGCGGCGGTCGGCGGAAAACTTTCTTGCGATGAGTCTGGCGGACGACGCAGTCGGCGTCGAAGACTCGTGGGCCCGGCTCATCCAGGCGTTATTCGCCACGCTCGATTTTCGCTACGTTCAATGAATCTCGTCTCGAAAAAGTCTGATCGAAATTCGTGTTTGACATCCCTGACATGCTGAGCTGCTCCACGACCAGTCGCCGGACGTTGCTGCAATCCGCCGGGTGCGGGTTCGGCTGGCTGGCCTGGAATGCGCTGGCAGCGCAAGAGGCACACGCCAGTCCCCAGGGTCCACGGTTGCCCCATCACGCACCGGCGGCCAAACGGATCATCTTTCTGTTCATGCAGGGGGGACCGAGTCAGGTCGATACGTTTGACTACAAGCCGCGCCTGGAGAAGGACGACGGCCAAGAGCTTCCATTTGATGACGCTCGCGCCATCGCCAACACTCAGTCGCGAGGCACGCGGCAGCGGGTGCTGAAATCTCCCTGGAAGTTCGCACAGCATGGAGACAGCGGCCGATGGGTTTCGGAGCTGTTTCCGCACGTGGCGCAGCATGTCGACGACTTGTGCTTTCTGCACGGCGTGCATACCGAAGGGGTGGCGCACGGTCCCGCGACACTGTTTCTGCACTGTGGCTCGACCAATCTGATCCGCCCGTCGATCGGTTCGTGGATCAGTTATGGACTGGGGACCGAAAACGACAATCTCCCCGCGTTTGTCTCGATTGCCCCATCCTGGGGCAATGGCGGGGCGCGCAACTTCGGCCCGGCGTTTCTGCCCGCCGCACATCAGGGGACGGCGTTGGGAAAAGCCGGCAGTCCCGCGACGGAAGCGACGATCCGCAACCTCGACAATGCCCGGCACTCGCTCGCCGCCCGGCGGCGACAATTCGATTTGATTCGCGAGCTGAACGCGGCTCAACGCGGGGCTCAACCCGGCGAATCGGAGCTCGATGCCGTCATTGAGTCGTACGAGCTCGCCAGGCGAATGCAGACGGGCATTCCCGGGATCCTCGATCTCGCATCGGAGTCGGCATCGACGCAGGCGCTCTACGGCATTGGCGAAAAGCCGACGGACAATTTTGGCCGCCAGTGCCTGCTCGCACGACGGCTGTGCGAGGCGGGCGTGCGTTACACTCAGGTTACGTACGGCGACAATACGGCGAATCCTGCCTGGGACCAGCACTCCAATCTTCCCAAGCATGCCGACCACGCTCAGGCGGTCGATCGGCCGATCGCCGGCCTTTTGGCCGATCTCAAGCAGCGGGGTTTGCTGGAGGACACGCTCGTGTGGTGGGGGAGCGAGTTTGGCCGGACCCCCTATGCGGAAAAGAACGGCACCGGGCGGGACCACAATCCGGAGGGCTTTACGATGTGGCTGGCCGGCGGAGGCGTCAGGCCCGGTTTCGCCTACGGCGCCACGGACGAATTCGGCCACCAGGCCATTTCCGGTCGGCTGCACGTCAGGGACGTGCACGCCACGCTACTGCATCTGCTGGGGCTCGACCACGAACGGCTCACGTGGCGTTATTCCGGCCGCGACTTCCGGCTGACCGACGTCGCCGGCCAAGTCGCGGATGAAATCGTGAATTGAGACTTTTGGATTGATCGTTTGAAAAGCAGCGATCGACCGTGAGAATAACGAATGGAAAAACAGAGCAGGCGTGGCCAGAGAGAGTCCCGAAGGGGCGAGATTCGATAGCCCAGGGCGCAGCGCAGCGAAGCCCTGGGTTTGCGCCACACGCTGCGATGCAGCCCCAACGGGGCGGGATTCCCACCGTGATCCCAGCACCGTCATCACTGACGGAATCTCGCCCCCGTTGGGGCTTCGCGCGCTCGATTGACGCCTGGACCCAGGGCTGACGCGCCCTGCGCTATCGAATCGCGCCCCCTTGGGGCTGCCCCGGCGACTCATATCGATGGATGACGACCACTCGGTTCGTCGAGATGGATTGCTCTTGCGCGCCGGCCCTGTTGGGTTTCCGTCACGACGGCAATTCCGGCCCCATTGGTTCCCAATTGAACCAGCAGTTCGCCCGTCTCCGACCAGATTGCACTGCGCCCAGCGGACGCCAGTCCCCCCGTTGGGCGGCCGAAGTTGGCAAATGCCACCATCATCGAGTGCTGTACCGCATAGCCTTTGAGTTTTGAGATCTCACCGCCGAACTCCGACGGAATGACGAACATGCTCGCCAGATACGTTTTTGCGCCCCTGTCTGCCGCCTGCTGCGGATGTGACGATCGGCCCACGTCGGCGCACACGGCCACCGCGGCAACGTTGCCGCCGAACTCTACGATCGGATTGCGTTCGCCCGGTTCAAACACGGTCGCCTCCGCGGGGGGCACCGTGCCATCACAGCTCGCGCTGGAAGGGAAAGCGCCGAGGTGATGCTTCGTGTAAAGCGAGATCGTGCGCTCCGGAGAAAGAATGAAGGCACCGATATGAAGCCGCGAACCTGTTCGAACTGGCGCTCCGACGATCAGGGTGATCGCATGGGACGATGCTGCGTCGAGAAGTGATGATAGCCGCCGATCGTCTTCCGCGAATGCCAGCGGTTTTGCCAAAGCCAGCTCGTAGCCGGTCAACGAGAGTTCCGGAAACAGAACAACTTGGGCACCCTCTTCTGCAGCCAGCCGGGCAAGCCGAATATGTCCTTCAACGTTTGCCGGCACATCTCCCGCTATTGGGGCCGTCTGAGCAACAGCAACCGAACGAGAGCGGATCATGAATGTGCTGTGTGCCTCGGTACGGCCAGGCGAAAAAGTCGCTGGACCCGCCTGCGCGTCTACGCCAGAAGGCCGTGCACGATGTTGCCGTGTACGTCGGTCAGGCGGTAGTCGCGACCCTGGTGACGGAATGTGAGCCGCGTGTGGTCGATCCCCATGAGGTGCAGCACCGTGGCGTTGAGGTCGTGCACGTGCACTGGGTCCCGGGCCACGTTGTACGAAAAATCGTCGGTCTGGCCGTACATTGTGCCTCCCTTGATCCCCGCGCCGGCCAGCCAGATCGAAAAACAATACGGGTGATGATCGCGGCCGTAATTTTCGGCTGTCATCGCCCCTTGCGAATACACCGTGCGGCCGAATTCGCCGCCCCACACCAGCAGTGTATCCTCCAGAAGGCCGCGCTCTTCGAGGTCCTCAACCAGCGCGGCGGTCGGCTGGTCGGTGTCGTAGCACTGGCTTTTGATCCCTTTCGGCAGATCGGCGTGCTGGTCCCAGCCGCGGTGATAAAGCTGGATGAACCGCACGCCGCGCTCAGCCAGCCGCCGCGCCAGGATGCAATTGGCTGCGAACGTGCCCGGTTTTTTCGACTCGGGGCCGTAGCGTTCGAAGACGTGCGCGGGCTCTTGCGAGTAATCGGCCAGCTCGGGGACGGCCGATTGCATGCGAAAGGCCATTTCGTACTGGTCGATCCGCGCCTGGATTTCGGGGTCCTGAAACTCATTGAACCTGAAGCGGTTGAGAGCGGCGACGTCGTCGAGCATCGCGCGGCGACGATCGGACGTGATGCCCGGCGGATTCGACAGAAACAGGACCGGGTCCTTGCCGGGACTGAATCGCACGCCCTGAAACCGCGGCGGCAGGAACCCCGACCCCCACATCCGCTCGTGCAGCGGCTGCGCGTTCGTCGGGCCGCTCGGACGCGAGATCATGACCACGAACGCCGGCAGGTTGTCGTTCTCGGACCCCAGACCGTACGAAAGCCAGGCCCCCAGCGACGGCCGCCCGGCAATCTGGTGGCCCGTCGTGAGCAGCGTCATCGCCGGATCGTGGTTGATCGCGTCAGTGTAAAACGAGCGGACGACGCAGAGCTTGTCGGCGATGCGCGCCGTGTGCGGAAGCGCTTCGCTGAGCCACACACCCGACTTGCCGTGCTGCGCGAATTTGAAGATCGAGGGCGCGACGGGAAACCGGGCCTGACCCGATGTCATGCCGGTGAGCCGCTGTCCCTTCCGGACCGATTCGGGGAGGTCCTGGTTGAAGCGTTCCTTGAGCTCCGGCTTGTAATCGAACAGATCGAGCTGCGAGGGCGCCCCCGCCTGTGTGAGCCAGATCACGCGGCGGGCCTTGGGCGCGGCGTGCGGAAGACCGGCAATGCCAGGCGCGGCCGACGCCCGGTCGGAAAGCAGGGCCGCCAGCGCCGCCGTTCCGATGCCGAGGGACGAGCGGCCCAGGAACTGCCGGCGCGTGACGTCACGTTGCCAGTTCGACATCGCTTGTTCTGAATCCGTTTTCATTCTTTTGTGACAGTCTCATCGAGGTTCAAGAGGATACCGGCCACGATCGAGTACGCGGCGACTTCGGCCGGATCAAGTTTTGCGTCGGCGGGGAAGGCGCCGATCTCGAGCAGGGCTTTGGCGCCGGCCGGGTCGGTTTTGAACTCGCGCGCGGCCCGTTCGTAGGCTGCCGTCAGGACGGCCAGCTCCGCCGGTTGCGGAGCGCGTGCCAGGAGCAGCCGGAAGCCGCGCTCGACCCGCGAGCTCGGGACCTGGCCTCCTTCGCGCATCATTCGCTCGGCCAGAAATCGCGCCGCCTCCAGGTACGTGGGATCGTTCATCAGATTCAGCGATTGCAGAGGCGTATTGGTGCGCGTGCGGCGCACCTGGCACGTCTCGCGGAACGGGACGTCGAACACCAGCATTGCCGGATTGGGGACCGACCGCTTCCAGTAGGTGTACAGGCTCCGCCGCCGCAGGTCATCGCCTTTGCCGACGACGTACGCATCAACGCCGGAAAACGCCACGATCTGCTCGTAGATTCCCGGCGGATGGTACGGCTTGACGGAAGGGCCGCCGATTTTTTCCACGAGCAGGCCGCTGGCCGCCAGGGCCTGGTCGCGCAGAAACTCGGCCTGCAGCCGGAACCGCGGGCCCCGCGCGAGGAGGCGGTTCTCGGGATCACGCCGCTGCAGCTCCGCAGTCTGCCGCGACGATTGCCGATACGTTGCGCTCGTGACCATCAACCGCAACATCGCTTTGACGTCCCAGCCGGTTCGCACGAACTCTGTGGCCAGCCAGTCGAGCAATTCGGGATGGCTGGGGGCTTCTCCGCGAATCCCGAAATCTTCGGACGTGCGGACGAGACCCGTTCCGAACAGCGACTGCCAGAGGCGGTTCACGGTGACGCGCGCCGGAAGCGGGTTGGCCGGGTCGACCAGCCACGTCGCCAGCCCCAGCCGGTTGCGCGCGACGCCGGGCGGCATGGCCGGCAGAATCGCCGGACTGTTCGCCGCGACTTCGTCTCCCTTCTTGTCATACGCGCCACGGATCAAAATATGGGTCTTGCGGGGCTCCGGCAGTTCCTGCATGACCAGGGCTGTCGGAATCTGCAGCTCCCGATCGTCGATCTGTTTGGTGAGTCCCGCGATCCGAGTTGACTGCGCGCGATGCAATGCGTCTCTGGCTGCGCGAAACCCGGCAAGCTGTTTCTGATCCTGCTCGGTTCGGTCGGCAGCCGGCTTCTTGACGAGCGCCGCGATCGGCTCCGGGAGTAGAAGGTTCGACGCGGCGGCCGTGGCGTCGATTTGCACTCGCCAGGCCGTCGTCTGCGCCGGCGAAGCCAGTTTTAACTCCAACCTCACGGGAAGGGGCGCTTCGGAATTGGCCGGCGGATCGAGTTCCAGGAGCACAATCGCCGTTCCGGCGCCGGAAAGGGCCGCTTGCGTCTTTTGGTCGGCATCGAGCGCTTTGGCGATCTCGTTCGCAGAAATCGACCCCGCGGTTTCCGCCCCGCGCAGCGCAATCGGTTGCGGCTCCTTCTCTTGAATCCTGGCCAGACTCACTTGCGCCAGTTGCAGGTCGGCTGGCGGCGCGGGGCTATTGGCTTCGGGGATTGCCGAGAATTGCACACGCAGCGCCGTTGTGCGCGGGCCGGTCAACTTGGCGTCGATCGCCAGCGTTCGCTCGCCGGGTCCTGCCGCCGGAAGCCGCACGGTGGATAATCCGAGCTCGCCGGCGAGCGGATCGAGCGGCGCCGCCTGATCGCCGAGCCGCGCCGATTCCAGCGGAGCGGTCAGCCACGCGACGGTCCCCTGCTGCACTTCCTGCTCCCAGGCGGGTTGTTCCGCCGCGAGCGTCGATTCGATGGCGCCCAGCTCCCTTTGCGCTGCCGCGAGGTCGGTTTTGAGTCCGGCGATCTGCGTTTCGATGTCTGGCGAGGGGAGCTTGATCATCGGCGGGGCATTGCGGCGGATATTCGCGCCGTAGTTGCCCAGCCCGCTCTCGGCCACATTGTGGAAGAAAGCGAACATGCCGTAGAAATCGTGCTGCGTGAACGGGTCGTACTTGTGGTCGTGGCAGCGGGCGCAGCCGAACGTTTGTCCCAACCAGACCGTGGCCGTCGTCTCGACGCGGTCGGCGCAATACTCCATCAGGAACTCTTCGGGGATCACGCCGCCTTCCTCATTCAGCATGTGGTTGCGATGGAAACCCGTGGCGATGCGCTGCTCAAGCGTTGCGCCCGGCAACAGGTCGCCGGCAAGCTGCTCGATGGTGAACCGGTCGAACGGCAGATTGTCGTTGAACGCCTTGATGACCCAGTCGCGCCACGCGTAACTCTCGCGGTCGCGATCGACCTGATAGCCGTTGGAATCGGCGAACCGGGCCGCATCCAGCCAGTCGACGGCCATTCGCTCGCCGTAGTGGGGCGAAGCCAGCAGCCGATCGACGCGGCGGAGGTAGACCGCATCGAGCTGCGCGCGGCGCGCGTTCTGCCCGGCGCCTTCGATCTGGCTCGCCTTCGCGATCTCGCCTTCGAAGGCGTCCAACTCATCGAGCGGCGGAGGCAACCCCGTCAGGTCGAGCGACAGCCTGCGGAAGAGCTCGGCCGGCTCGGCTTCGGCGGAGGGCGTCAGTCCTTCCGCTTCGAGCCGCGACAGGATGAACCAGTCGATCGGGTTCCGCGGCCACAAGACGTTTTGCGTTTTGGGGATCTCGTGGCGGCGCGGGGGCACAAACGCCCAGTGCAGCTCATATTCGGCCCCCTCGGCGATCCAGCGCTTGAGCGTTTCTTTCTGGTCGGGCGTAAGCTGCCTTTTGCTGTCGGGCGGGGGCATTCGCTCGGCGGGGTCGTCGGCCTCGATGCGGGAGACAAGTGCGCTCTCGACCGGTTTTCCCGGCACGACGGCGATCGCGCCCGAATCGGCCGGCTTCATCGCCCAGTCGCGCAGGTCAAGCCGCAACCCGCTTTTTCGCTGGTTCGAGTCGACACCGTGGCACTGAAGGCAATTTTCAGCCAGGATCGGGCGAACATCGCGATTGAACTTGAGCGGCGCCGGCCCGCCGGCCAAGAGCAGCGCCGGCCCGCCGCAAAAGACGATATTCAGCGCGACGAACGCTGCCGCCAGTGCATCAACACGCATTGCCTGTTCTCCATTTCTGCCGTTGGCATTCTACACGCTGCGCGTCGCTTGATCCAATTCAACGGGGCCGGCACGCATGAGTAAATCGTGAGCCGGGTGGCCAGGTCGCGTGCGAACCCCCGGCCGGGTCGCGCAAACCTCGTTCCAAGGCTCTGCCTTGGAACGCACTGCCCTCGAGGCTCCGCCTCGACGCGTAGCAATCCGTGGGAGTGCCGGTCCACATCCATCCCGAGAAGTCCGAGCACAACCGCTCGTCGGCGTGGCTCCCGCGGCCCGAGTGTTGCCAGGCGCTCGATCCAAGCACCATAATGCCTCATGCTGCGATTCACGGGCCGGGACAGTCGATCACCAAATCCCG
>DATGKC010000466.1:0-13300 GCA_035294845.1 Planctomycetaceae bacterium
CGGCCGAGCCGGTGATGAGCGCTTCATCCGCGGGGGGCGACGATCGGTCATTCAATGAATCTTGCGGCAAATGCCCCCAGCGGTGCGACCCCGGCACATAGCGTATCGCCCCGTTGTGTGGAGTGAAGTCGTCGAGCATCCATACGGTATTGCACACCCAGTAGCCCTGTGCATCTGCGATGGCCCCCATGTCGGCGTGCAGGGGTTGACTCGGGCAACCTGGCAGCGCGGTGCGCGCGTTGAGGCTGCTGAGCTTGATTGCCGGGCCCAGCACTTTCCGGACGCACGCGAGGACCTTGGGGCAACCGATCACTTCGGCAAACTCCTCGCCTTTGGCAACCAGGTTGGCCAGCCGCAAACAACCGCGTTCTTGTTTGAACTCCGCTCCGGCCCGCTCTCCTTCATGCTCATGCAACCGAGCGATGCGCGAGCGGAGCCGTCCACAAAATGCAGGGCTCATCAAGCCTTCGAGAATCACGATGCCCAGGTCGCTAAGCTGCGCGCTCTGGTCGGGGGCAAGATCGGTTGCCAAGAGGGCGTTTTTCCGCGAGTCGTTCATGACGGAATTCTACAGTTGCCGGCGAACGGGTGAGAAGTGGACGTGCGAAGTTTTGCACGCCACGGGAGCGTCGCTTGGCAGCGATCGCTCTGACATCGCTCTGACATCGCTCTGACTTCGCCGCCCGTCGCCACGGCGCCGTCCTCCCCCCGTCCACGGGGGGATCGAGGGGGGGCGTCCTCACCCGCGACGGCGTACGCAACCGGGCATTGGTACTCGTCAAAAATCCACGTTGTGGCCGGTCTCCACGTTGTGGCCGGTCTCCGACCGAGCCACACGCCACCGACCGCAGGTCTCCCGAGCGTCTCGGCACCTGGAACCGGATGCCGTTCGCGGGCGTCAAACTCAACAGACGAAATCGGCCAAATGCCATTGGGCGCGGGTTTTCGAAATGTGGATCCTTCAATTCCGTCTGTTGCGAACCACCAGCACGCCGGCCCGAAGCTCGCTACATAAAATATCGGCGCCGCGATAAATGCCGCCAACGTCCACTTCGCCCACCGCTCATGCCGCTTTCGTATCCGAATCGTCAGCCAGGCGCAGACGGCTGCGAACGAGATGCCCGTAATTGCGAGGATCGCTTCGCTCATGCCGGCATTTTAGCCGCCGCGGCGCGACGACGGGAAGTTGAATCGCCGCACTTTTTTGCGCGCAGGTTGGGAAACCTACGCCACGGATCGGCGGGTGGCGGGGTCAGAGTGGCGCAAGCGAAGCCGACCTTTCGCTTTCGTTGCGAACACCAAACCTTGAAACAAGATGAATTCGATACCGGCAAACGATGGCCCCGGACGCTGGCGGTGTAGAGCAAAAGCGGTGCTTGAGCGCGCACGCCACGGGGCCATCGCTCGAATGTCGGCTCCGGGAGGGCAAAAGTCTGTGAGAAAGTCTTGTTCGCCGCGCGAGCGTCACTTCGCAGCGATCGCTCTGACCCGGCCACCCGCGCCGTGCCTCCCCCGTTCACGGGGGAGCCGGCACAATTCCGGCCGGCAAGCGTTACGGAGAATTTGCACGAAACGCGAAAACCTGACAGACTGGTCTAATAGACAGGTCTACTCATGAGGTGCTTATGACTTCCGTCAGCGATTACGAAGCGCGAACGCATTTTTCGGAACTGCTCGATCAGGTGGCGCGCGGCAAGCGAATCCTGATCACCCGCCGCGGCCGTCCGGCCGCGCTGCTCATTCCGCCCCCCGAGGAAGCCCGCAAGGATGTGAAAGCGGTGATCGGCGAGATGAAAGCGCTGCGGCGTGGCAACACGCTCGGCAAAGGCGTGACGATCCGCGACTTGATTGAGGAAGGGCGGCGTTTCTGACGCGGCTTTAACCGGAGGAGGGGATTGGCTGCGATGGGCAAGAAGCGGCGTAAGGCGAAAGCGGAGGCGTTTGTACTCGACTGCTCGTTGACGGTGGCCTGGTTCTTCGAGGATGAAACGGACGATTACGCGCAAGCGGTCGAAGATTCTTTGCCGTCATCGGCGGCCATTGTGCCGATGCTCTGGCCGCTGGAAGTGGCGAACGCGCTCGTGATGGGCGAGCGCCGCAAGCGTGCGACGGAGGCCAAGGTGACGACTGTTCCTCGGGCTGCTGAAAGCGCTGCTGATCGCCCTGGACGATGAAACCGTCGGCCGCGCATGGCGGGAATCGATTCATCTGGCTCGGACGCACCAGCTCTCAGTCTATGACGCGGCCTATCTGGAACTGGCCCTGCGCCGGGGCCTGCCGCTGGCGACGCTGGATGATCGGCTGAAAGCTGCTGCCGATGCGGCGGGCGTGGCTGAATTCGCGCCGTGACGTGTGGGGGTAGGTTTTCCAACCATCGGTATCTACACATCGCTGTCGCCAGTACGGCCCCTGCCGGCTTGCCCGGCAGGACCGAAAGATTGGACGGCTAGAAAGAAAATGGAAAACGGATCAGACCCCTGCCGGCTTGGTTCCGGCAGGTGAACCAGATTGCCCGGCTATAACTGCTGAATCTCGTTCACCGGCCGGGCGAGCCGGCAGGGGTCCCGAAAGTAGTCTGTGTGCCAAGCTCTAGCCGTTCAATCTTTCACCTGCCGCACGAGGCGGCAAGGGGTCGTTTGCCGCATGGCGATGTCTAGATACCAATGGTTTTCCAACCTGCCACGTCGCGGCTTTTACGTGAGGCGCGGAAGCCCTTGCCGTGGTGGGCGATGCAACTATTTTTGTTCTCTTCGCGAGATCTGCGCGAATTGCGATTGTCAAATTCGTAAGCCGCGGGACAATTGATACAGGGGGTGCTTGCTTTGGAGGCCAGGCGCGAAAACTCGCGGGTTTCAGGGACGCGCGAGGAGGCTCGTGGAAGTGGCTAGCTCCCCAGGACCCCCGGTGCACAATTCAGACACGAACAAAGATCAGGCGAGCCACGGGCATTAGCCCGTGGGTTCAGGGCTGACGAATCGGAGTCGCAGAATGAGTTCCGGTGATGATCCTCAAGGCGCCGAGACGTGCGAGGAGACCTGCGGTCGGCGGGGGTGGCTCGGTCGGAGACCGGCCACAACCGGCGACCGGCCATAACCGGTTCGCGGTGCTTGAGTATCTTTGGCGCTCTTGAGTGCCTTTGGACGGATCTCGAAGAATATTGATGTTTTTCGCAACTCAGAGTTGAATGTCTTTGTGGTGTTCTTTGTGAGTATCTTTGGGAGCAGTCTTGAAGCTCTTTGGCGCAGTCCGCAACCCGGCAGCGCCGCGACGGACGATTTCGCTTGACTGATGCGCTTGACCAATCGACCGGCCGAGGGGTACGATCAGGTCAATTCAACATACGTTGATGCGTGACCGCGGTCTGCGTAAAGCACTCGTAGAAAACCCACTCCAGGAGCACGGACCATGCTCAGCCTCTTCGGACGCTCGACCACGCGAAATTGCGAAGGGACCACTCGCCGGGATTTTCTCAAAGTTGGCTCTCTCGGATTGGGGACGCTGGCCCTTCCCGATTTGCTGCGGGCCCGCGCGGCCGCCAAAGAGGAGGAGCGGCCGGTCAAAGACACGTCGGTCGTGTGGCTCTGGCTGGGGGGCGGGCCGACTCACATCGAGACGTTCGATCCCAAGATGAGCGCGCCGGTCGAGTACCGCTCGGCGGTGGGTGAGGTCAGCACGACCATTCCCGGCGAAACGATCGGCGGACTGTTTCCGCAAATCGCGCAGAACGCGGCCCATTTCAGCTTCGTCCGCTCGTTTGCCCACACCAACAGCGGGCACGGCGGCGGGACGCATTACGTCATGACCGGCTACGACCATCCGCCGGCCGATGCCAATTTTCCGCCGGTCAAGCCGTCGCTGGGTTCGATCGTATCTCGCTATCGCGGCCCCAGTCACGCGGTGTCCGGCATGCCGACCTACGTCAAAATGAGCGCGATTTATGGCGACGGCGCGGCCTGGCTGGGGACGGCCAATGGGCCGTTCGACGCCGGCGGCGAGGCCAAACGCAACATGAGCCTGGGCGTGGCCCTCGATCGCGTCGGCGACCGGCGCGGTCTGCTTAAAGGTCTCGACCGCATCAATCGCCAAGCCGATCGTTCGGGACTGATGAAGGGACTCGATTCCTTCGAAGGACAGGCGTTCGACCTCGTGCTGGGCCGCTCGAAGGAAGCCTTCGACATCAATCGCGAAGACCCGCGAATCCGTCAAAAGTACGGCCCGGGCCTGGGCGAGCAACTGCTGCTCTCCCGCCGGCTGTGCGAAGCGGGATGCGGGTTCGTGACGATTCATTTCGGCGGCTGGGACATGCACGGCCAGATCGTGCAGGGCCTCAAACGACTGTGTCCGCTCGTCGATCGGGCTGTCGCCGCGTTCACCGACGACGTGGCGCAGCGCGGGCTCGACAAGCAGATTCTGCTCGTCATCTCGGGAGAGTTCGGACGCACGCCGCGCATCAACAACAACGCCGGTCGCGATCACTGGGCGCCGCTCTCGACGCTGGCATTTGCGCACGGAGGCCTCAAGAACGGCCAGATCGTCGGCGAATCGAATCCGAAAGGCGAAGTTCCCAAGTCCAGCCGCATCACCCCGCAAGACATGATGGCCACGATCTTCACGGTGCTGGGAGTCGATCTGGACCTGCAATATCACGACCAGGCCGGGCGACCGATGCCCATGATCTACAACGGCAAGCCGATCGGCGAGCTCGTGTAGAAGTGCGGGATAGATGGCAACCCAAATGTCGCCGGCCCGGTTGCGGTTGCTGATTCTGGGCGCCCATCCCGACGACGCCGAGTATCACGCCGGCGGCCTGGCGGCGATTTATCGCGAGCATGGCCACGACGTGAAGATGGTTTCGGCAACCGATGGCCGGTCGGGCCATTTTCGAATTTCAGGAAACGAGCTCGCCGATATTCGAAAGGCCGAAGCGCACGCCGCCGGCCAGGTGATCGGCGCGAAGTACGAAGTCTGGGACAATCCCGATGGCCGGTTGCAGCCGACGCTGGAGCTCCGCGAGCAGATCATCCGCGAGTTGCGGACGTATGAGCCCGATCTTGTGCTCACGCATCGGCCCAACGACTATCATCCCGATCATCGGGCGGTGGGACAGGCCGTGCAGGATGCCTCGTACCTCGTGACCGTGCCTCCGATCTGCCCCGAGACGCCCGTTCTGCGCCGCGACCCGGTCGTGGGCTACTTGCCCGATTTATTCACGCGCCCCGCGCCGCTGCGAGCGGACGTTGTCGTTGACGTCACGGACTGCATGGAGACGATCGTGAAAATGCTCGCGGCGCACCGATCGCAGTTTTTCGAATGGCTGCCGCACCATGACGGGCGGCTCGATGAAGTGCCGCCGGACGAGGGCGATCAGCTCGTCTGGCTTCGCGGCTGGTACGAAGCGAAAATCGCCCCGTTTGCCGAGCGCTTTCGCGGCGAGCTCGTGGCACAATATGGGAGCGAGCGAGGCGAGCGCATCCGGTTCTGCGAAGTTTTTGAAATCAGCGAATACGCCGCACCGCTGGATGACGGGGCGCGAAAGCGGTTATTCTGGTTTTTGCCATGAAACATGCGAGACGAACTCTGAATTGCGTGTGCCTGGCGGCGATCATGCAGTGCGGGCTTGCGCTCGCGGCGGTCGCCAATGAGCCAGATGAACACGCAAAAACCGACTTCGAAAAAACGTTCGCCCCAATCGTCATTCGCAACTGCATTCAATGCCACAACTCCAGCGAAGCTAAAGGCGGGCTCAATCTGACCAGCAAATCGACGGCCCTCCAAGGAGGGGATTCCGGCGAGGCGATTGTGCCGGGGAAGCCCGAAGAGAGCCTGATGGTCGAACGCGTCGCTGAAGGGTCGATGCCGCCCAAAGAGCGCGGCGCGCGGCTTTCGAAAGACGACGTGGCGGCTTTATCCGCGTGGATCAAAGCCGGCGCCATCTGGCCCCAGGATCGAAAGTTGAGTCCGTTCGAGCTCACCACCGATCGCCGGGCCGGGTACGACTGGTGGTCGCTGAAACCGGTGCGGCGGCCAAAGGTCCCTGCGAACAAAACGACAACGAAATGGGGGCGCGGCGCGATCGACGAATTCGTGTTCGAGCGGCTTGCGGCGCGCGGTCTGGCTCCCGCGCCAAAGGCCGACCGCGCGGCCTTCATTCGCCGCGCGACATTCGACCTGATCGGCCTCCCACCGACGCCCGGCGAGATCGCCGATTTTCTGCACGATGAATCAGAGACGGCGTATGAAAAACTGGTCGATCGGCTGCTCGATTCGCCGCACTACGGCGAGCGTTGGGGCCGGCACTGGCTGGACGTGGTGCGGTTCGGCGAAAGCGACGGCTTCGAAAACGACAAGCTGCGAGCCGAGTCGTGGCACTACCGCGACTGGGTGATCGAGAGCTTCAACGCCGACAAGCCCTACGACGAGTTCATCGAAGAGCAGCTTGCCGGAGACGCGCTGTCGCCGGCGACGCGCGAGAAGATCGCGGCCACGGGTTTTCTCGTCGCCGGCCCCTGGGACGAAGTCCAAAACGTGGCCAAGAGTCCCACCGAGCGGTTGCGGGCGCACGAAGAGCAGATGGAAGAGCTGGTCGCCGCCGTTTCGCAAACGTTTCTCGGATTGACCGCCAACTGCGCGCGGTGCCACGATCACAAGTTCGATCCCATCGCACAAAACGATTACTACCGGGTCAAGGCGGTGTTCGAGGGGGTCGATCACGGCAACCGGCCGTTTTTGACGCCGGCCGAAGAGCAGGCGCGCGCGGTCGCCGTCGCGCCGATCGCGGCCCGCATCGCCGAGCTGAAGCGAACGATCGACGATCTCAACGCCCAGAACGGCGCGGGGATTTCCGATCGAATTGCCGCCGAAAATTTCGTCGAAGGCCGGTTCGGCGAGACGTTTGCCCCCAAGAAAACGCAGCTCGTGGTGCGCTCGAAGCCCGCCTGGCATGCTCCGCCCTTGACGGTCGAATGCTGGGCCAAAGTCGCCAGCAAAACCAGCTTCAACATTCTTCTGGCCGACAGCCTCAAGGAATCGAGCGAACACTGGGAGCTCTACACATACGCCGGCGTGGGAGACTTCAGCGTCTATCTGCCGGGTTTCGAGCCGGCCGAAATCCGCTCGGGAATCGACATCGCCGACGGCCAATGGCACTACGTGGCTTTCATATTCGACGGCCGGGCGGCAATTCTGTTCGTGGACGGCAAGCGTGCCGTCGAGGTGCCGGTCAAACGCCTTCGCGAAGGGGGCGCACTGGGGTCGTTGTGCTTCGCCGCCTATCCGCCGCAGTCGATCGGCCTGGATGGACTGGTCGATGAAGTCCGCATCTCGAACACGCTGCGCAAGATCGAGCGCGTCCCCGAGGGCGCCTTCGCGCTGGATGCCGAGACTGTGGGGCTATGGCACTTCAACCGTGGGGAGGGCGAGCGGATTCGCGACCTGGCGGCCGCCGCGGCCGGTGCGCCGGGCGATCCGAAGAGCGCGACCGACGAGGCAAAGCGGACGCAGGACGAGGTCGCCGCACGGCTCACACAGCTCGCCGCGCAACTCAAGCAATCCGAGGCTGAGCTGGCGGCCCATCCGCTCCCATTGGTTTACGCCGGAGTGCGCAAGCAGCCGTCGCCGACGGTCGTGTTCGAGCGCGGAGACATTCGGAAACCGGGAGAGACGGTGGCGCCGGGCGGGATCGCGGCGCTCGGCTCGCCCGCGCCCGATTTGAAGTTGCCGGTCGATGCGCCCGAAGCCCAGCGGCGGCTGAAATTCGCCGAATGGGTTGCCTCCAAAGAAAACCCGCTCACGGCGCGCGTCATGGTCAATCGCATCTGGCAGCATCATTTCGGTCAGGGACTGGTCGAGACGCCCAGCGATTTCGGTTTTAACGGCGGCCATCCCTCGCATCCCGAGCTGCTCGATTGGCTCGCCGCCGAATTCATGTCGCCCGAAGCTGCGGCCACGCGCCGCGAAAGAGTTGCGGAAATTTCAACCGAGCCGCCCGGCGATGCCGCCGGCGGCCGGCAAATACCAACGAATGGAAGCTGGAGCATCAAGCGCCTGCACCGGCTGATCATGCTGTCGGCCGCCTATTGGCAGTCGTCACGTTTTAATCCCGCGGCCGCCGCGATCGATGCCGACAATCGCCTCTTGTGGCGCTATGCCCCGCAACGGCTGGAGGCCGAGATCGTTCGCGACGCGATGCTCTCGGTCAGCGGCGAATTGAATTCACAGGTGGGCGGCCCCAGCTTTCGGCCATTCACAGTGACGGCCCTCTTGACGCAGTTCTATCATTTAATCGACGACGGCCGTCCGGAATTCAACCGCCGCACGATTTACCGCATCAACGTCAACACGGCGAAAAGTCCGTTTCTGGATGCGCTCGATTGCCCGGCGCCGTCGCTTTCGGCGCCGCGCCGGCGGAGCACGACGACGACGTTGCAGGCGCTGGCGCTGATGAACGACTCGTTCGTCAACCGACAGGCGGCAAAACTCGCCGAGCGCATGGCGCGTTCCGCCGGCCCCGAAACGGTCGCACAAATCACGCTCGCCTGGCGAACCGCCCTGGCCCGCCCGCCGACCGATCGGGAGCTCGCCGCAGCCGGCGCTCTGGCTGCGAAAGGTGGTCTGGAATCGGTTTGCTGGGCCCTTTTGAATTCCAGCGAGTTCTTGTACGTGCAGTGAGCGTGCTTCGGCTTGGCCGACAGCGGCGAAGCTCAAAAAAACGAGATTGGACCCGGAATCGAAACGGTTCATCATGGAATCGTGGAAACGACGACTGCGGATGGGAATGGTGGGCGGGGGCGAAGGCGCGTTTATCGGCGGGGTGCACCGCATGGCGGCGGCGCTCGACCAGCAGGTCGAGCTCGTCGCTGGCTGCTTTTCCCGCGATCCGGAAAACACGCGCCGGACCGGCGAAGCGCTGTATCTCGACCGGTCCCGCTGCTACGCGAGTTACGAAGAAATGGCTGCCCGCGAGGCGCAGCTTGGTCCCGACAGGAGAATCGACTTCGTCACGATCGTAACGCCCAATCACCTGCACTTTCCGATCGCCAAGACATTCCTCGACGCCGGCTTTCACGTCGTTTGCGACAAGCCCATGACGTTCACCGTCGAGGAGGCCGAGCGGCTGGTGCAGTTGGTCGAAGAGCGCAAAAAAGTCTTCGCGCTGACGCACAACTACACGGGCTATCCGTTAGTCCGAGAGGCGCGGCATCTGTTTCGATCGGGAAGCATGGGGACAGTTCGCAAAGTGATTGTCGAATACTTGCAGGATTTTCTGATGGTCCCGCACGAGAAGCTGGGACAGAAGCAGGCCGCCTGGCGCGTCGATCCGTCGCAATCGGGCGAAGGCGGGACGTTGGGGGACGTGGGGACGCACTGCGTCAACCTGGTCGAATACATCACCGGCGACCCGATCGAAAAGCTTTGCGCCGACAAGAGCACGTTTCTTCCCGGCCGCACGCTGGAAGAAGACGTGAATGCCCTGCTGCGCTTCAAGGGGGGAGGGAAAGGCGTCTTGACGATCAGCCAGGTCGCCACCGGCGAAGAGAACGGACTCAGGCTGCGCATCTATGCAACGCAAGGCGCCATCGTGTGGGAGCAGGAGAACCCGAACTACCTCGACGTTTACCAATATGGCAAGCCACGGCAAACATTGACGCGCGGGCAAGGATATTTGTCTCCCGCCGCTCAAGGATGCACGCGCGTTCCCACCGGCCATCCCGAGGGCTACCTGGAGGCGTTCGCCACAATTTACGACGGCGTGGTGCGTGCGATCCGCCGCCACATCGACGGCCGGCCGCTCGCTACGGAAGAATATGAATTCCCCACGGTGCACGACGGCCTGCGGGGGATGAAATTCATCCACGCCGCCGTGCAATCGACCAAAGCAGGAAGCGCGTGGGTCGATTTGTAAGTGACGTTTTCGTTGACCGTTTGAGGATGAAAATCATGCCGGACGACGCCAACTCGACATCTCCCGCACTCTACGACTTGTCGGATCAAAACGCCCTCGTGACGGGCGGGGCCCAGGGCTTGGGGCTGGCCATTGCCGAGCAACTGGCGCGATGCGGCGCCAGCGTCACGATCGGCGACTTGCAGGTAGAAAAAGCCGCCGTCGCCGCCGCGGCCCTGCGCCGGCAGAATCTTTCGGTGACGGCGATGCGTCTCGATGTCGCCGACAGCCAATCGGTGGACGGGTCGTTCGAATCCATCGCCTCGCAGTCGGGCCATCTCGATATTCTGGTGACGAGCGCCGGCCTGGGGCAAACGGTGACGCCGATCGTCGAGCTGTCCGACGCCGAGTGGAACCGCGTGCTGGGCGTGACGCTCACGGGAACATTTTTCTGTTGCCGCGCCGCGGCACGAATCATGTCGCGGCAAGAGAGAGGCTCGATCGTGAACCTGGCGTCGGTGAACGGTCAGAATCCGGCGGTGCTCGTGGCGGCCTACAATGCAGCCAAAGCGGGGGTGATTTCGCTCACGCGCGCTTTGGCTCTGGAGCTTGCCGCCTACGGCGTGCGCGTCAACGCCGTCAGCCCCGGCCCGGTCTACACCGATTTCAATCGCACGGTCATGGCCCAGCGCAGCCAGCGAATGCAGATCAGCGAGGCCGACATGATCGAGCGGGTCCGCGCGGCGATCCCGCTGGGCCGCTGGGGCCAGCCCTCCGACATCGCCGACGCCGTCGCCTTTTTGTGCAGTCCACAGTCGAAATGGATCACCGGCGAAGTTCTGCGCGTCAGCGGCGGCCTGGAAGGCGTCTCAGGCCCGCTGCCGAAGGCGAGGACTTGATTCGGGTTGTCCGCATATTCGATATTCGACGGTTCAGATTCTCGCACGGGTAAACGCAGCGCTAACGTTTCCGGAACATTCTGAGGAAACGATTTTTAATCTAAGAATGAACCGGTCCAATTCGCACTCAGAAATTCGGTGCTTTCCAAAATGTCCTTCGCTCTGTGTCTCTGTGTTTCAATCCTGCCGCGTCGTGCAGCATTCGGTCGCACGGCGCTGAACTCGTCGCAACATTACGCTACTATCCGGCAATGAAGTTTCTAATCTGAATCCTTCCGTCGTTCTTAAATCGCAAGTTTCACGGATCATAATGATTCAAGCACTGCACGATCTTGGCGCACACGATGGTTTTCCAGTCGGAGCCATGACCAAGCACGAGCTGTCTGCGATTTTATGCCGGGCGGGCGTCGAAGCGGGATTCTGGGTCATACCGGAGTACGAAATCCCTGGTGAGATTAGCCGCAAAATAGACATTGTTTGGGCACTTCGAACGCGGCCGATAGTCACGCAGTTGCGGACGCCAGCCACACACCTCTGGACACCTGTCGCTGCGTTCGAGATCGAAGGTCACGACGTCGACCTGGGGAAGAGCGTACCCAAAGATGCAGCCAGCCTTTCAGCTGCCGCCGAAAGAGGGGCCGTCGTCCTAGCCATACTGCTGTTCCAGGTAGGCCCAAGCGGTTTGCCTTGGCATAGAAAACGGAGCCAAGCGTATCACGATCGCGTCAAAGCGAAGCTGGAAGAGTGCCAATCTCCCCACAAAGTCCAGTTGGAGCTCGATCAAAACGTACGCGACTGCCTTCGCGGGTGGTTGCAAATCGCGAACATCAAAAAGGAAGGCATCGCGTCCCCTGCAACTGAAGCTGACGCGACTCGGATAGTTTCATCTTCTGATGCTGTCTGAGTCACGCGATCGCCAGCCTGTCGACGAGTGGGCAAGCGGCTGCGCAGTGAGAGCCCGGGCAGGCCTCAAACATCGCACAGCCGCACGGCTTCGGTCAGGCCTTCCAGCGGGTCGCGGGTGGGGATGAATTCCTGCGCGACGAAACCGCGATAGCCGGTCTTCACGATCTCCTGCATGATCGGCCTGTAGTTGATTTCCTGCTGGTCGTCGAGCTCGCGTCGGCCGGGGTTGCCCGCCGTGTGGTAGTGCGCGATGTACTCCTTGTATTGGCGGATGCGGTTGATGATGTCGCCTTCCATGATCTGCACGTGGTAGATGTCGAACAGCAGCATAAGCCGCGGCGAGCCGACTTTCTTGATGATCTCGACGCAATACTCGATGTGGTCACCCTGGTAGCCGGGGTGACCTTTCATCTCTTCGTTCACTTTGCTGTTGAGCATCTCCAGGCACAGCGTCACTTTCTTCTGTTCCGCGTAGCCCACGATCTGCTTGAGCCCCTCGACGCAGTTGGTCTGCCCCACGTCGTCGGGAATGTTTTCCCGAAAGCCGGTGAAGGTGATGACGTTGGGGCAGCCGAATTCGGCGCTGGCGTCGATCGCCGCACGCAGTTTCTCGTGGCACATCGGCCAATAGCGCGGGTTATTGAGCCCCTTGTCGAATCCGTGGCTTCCGGCCAAAGCGCACGTCAGCCCGTATTTTTTGAGCGTCGGCCAATGTTCGGGCGCGACCACTTCGATGCTCGTTACGCCGAGTTGCCTTGCCACCTGGCACGTCTTTTCGACGTCCCAGTGCTTCTTGAAGCACCAGTACACGATCGACTGGCGAATGTTGCCGTTGACGGCGGCCGCTTGCGGCATGTTCTTTCTCCCGAGCGCGGAGTTGAAGTCGTGAAACCCGAATCGGCCCACCGCGGCGGCGATCGCTGTTCGAGCGAGCAGTTTTCCCAAGCGCGGCCGGAGACCGCAACCCAATCAATTCAAAAAGACAAATGGACGAGAAATCCGCGGTCATTTTTTGGTTTAACGACGAGCGGCTTTTATGTCTCTGCGACCTCTGTGTCTCTGTGTTTCAAATCTTTTTGGCGCTCAAGGGAAGGAGGAACCACAGAGACACCGAGGGCACTAAGAGACGAATCAGGTTCGTGTGGCTCTATCCGTGATCTCCGTATACTAAAAGTTTGTGTCTTTGCGTGCCGCGAAGATTTCTAGGGCCGTGAATGGAATGAAAGACCGCAGATTTCGCGGATACGCGCGGATAAAAGGTCAATTTCTACATCCGCGCGTATCCGCAATGCAAACAGTTGATATTTGCGCGCCGCGCGAAGAATTTCATGCGGCGAGTCCCATAAGTTGTGGGACGGCGGAACCACCGGGGCCCGGCTGGGAACCGGCAACCTGAAAGGTTGCCAGCCGATAGCCGGGGGTCGAGCGAAGCGAAGACCCCCGGAGAGAGCGCGTCGATCGAGCAGCACCCCGCCAGGGCAACGCCGTTAAGGACTTTGACGAAATGGGTACCCTCGTCCATCGACGAAATTGCCCGGTTTTCCAGGGCTTTCTTATATCACCATATTTTCACAGTACCCAAGGCTCACAAAAACCATGAATAAGATTGCCGAAA
>DATGKC010000467.1:0-8917 GCA_035294845.1 Planctomycetaceae bacterium
GTTCTCATGCGGAAAACGAGGCCCGTCAGTCAACCCTCCGGTTCCGACTCCAGACGCGCCGTCTCAATCAACCTGAACCAGTGCCCAGCGCCGATTTCAGCAAGTTCTGCACGTAGGCCGCCGGATGTGCATTCTTGGGGACGTTAAGCCGCGAAACCAGCGGCAGCGCTTCAAATCCGGCGGCGCCGGAGTTGACGGCCGCCCCCAGCCAGCAAATTAGAGTCGGTTCGGGGACAAACTGGCCAGGCCGTCGCGTTCGCATCTCCCAATCCGAGAAATCGACGATCGGAAACTGCGGCGCGAGCGTTTTGATCAGCTTCAATTTGTCGTTCGCGGTCCCGCCGGCAAACGCCAATCGCATCGGCCGGACCAAAAGCCGTTCCCTCAGCCCTTGAATTTCAACCTGCTTTTCAGGATGCACCAGGTGCGGCGCGATTTCGACGAGGGGATCGAGCACAAAGCGGCGATACCAGGCGGCCGGATGCGGGACGATCAAGCGGTCGAGCTTGATGATCTCCTGGCCGTAAAAAAGAAGGTCGAGGTCGAGCGTTCGCGGTCCCCAGTGAGCTGTGCGGATGCGGCCCAGATCGCGCTCGATCGATTGCATGAGATCGAGCAATTCGAGCGGGGCGAGGCGCGTTTCGAACTCGGCGGCGGCATTCAAAAACGGCTCGCCAGCCTGCGCGCCGACCGGCGCCGTCCGGTGGTAAGCGCTGAGGGCGATCAGCGAATTCCCGGGAGCGTTTTCAAGCCGCTCGAGCGCCTGGTCGAACGTCTCGGCGACCGGTCCGACATTTCCTCCGAGAGAAATATGGCAGCGGGGCATGACGGCTGTAGCGCGGGTCTGCGAGAATCCGTGTTGTCACGAATTGATGCTAACAGCCCGCATGCCGACGCGACAGGGCGCAAATTGCCGCGAACCAAGACCCGCGAATGCAAATCGGGGTAAAGGCCCGATCAGCGCCTGTCCCCCGATTGAGCCGCCGCAATTTCCCTGCTTACGAACCAAATCCCACGGCCTCGAATGCCGCTTTGTTTCCGCTCCACATCCCGCCGGTCCCCTGGCCAACAGACGCGACCGAGGCGATGATGGCCATCAAAATGAGGGCCAGCATGACGGCATACTCGACGGCGGTGGCGGCGTATTCCTCGCGCAGCAGGGAGATGACCCATTTCATGACTGTTTCCTTCCCGCAACATACTCAGGATGTGGAGTCTGGCCCGAATCGGAAAATCGGGCGTAGTGGCAATCGAAACCATAAGTCAAGTTTTTCGGCGGTCAAAGGATTTTCCGGGATTTCCCGCGCCGATTTCCACGAAGAAATCCGGCGCGCAATAGAACCGTGCCAATCGGTATGAACCGGTATCCGAACTTGCCGGTTTCATTCCCGTCTGACAAAATTGGCCCTTGGCTGACTTCCACGAAGACTTGCACTCGAAACCCACCGCAAAGGATTCCGAACTGATGCCCAACTTCCGCAGTTTCGTGCGGCCACTCGTTTGCCTGACGGCTGCAACGTGGCTGTTGGCGTTCACGGTGGAGGACAACGAGTGCCCATTCGCAACAAAGAAGGCCCACGCGGCTAACGCTCAAAAGAAGCAATCTTCGGATCAAAAGCAGGCTGCCGGGCCTTTCGTAGCGCCGCCCCTGGCCGAGCTCGACGCCAAAGCCGAGTGGATCGACCAGCCGGTCAAAGATACGCTGCAGCTCATGCGCGAAAAGCAGGCGGGCGAAAAGCCGCTCGCCAGCCTCAAGCAGGCCCTGGCCCTCAAAAACAAGAGCAAGCAAGACAACGAAAGAATCGCCAGCGCCTTGGGGCGGGTCGCCACCGATGATTCAGAGGTCGATTACGAAGCCACGATCAATCGGCACATGTTGCGCGACGTGAAGAGCACCAATCCGATCATGGGAAGCTCGGTCGAGGAATTCGACGTCGGCGGCTTGACGGGCGCGGGATTGTTCGCGTTCGATTGGGACATGAATCGGATGGCCTCCTCCGACACGGTCGTCTCGTGGCAGACCAGCCGCGATCGCATGTACGACAAAGTGGTGATGCGCGACGACCTCACATGGTCGGATGGGCAGCCGATTACCGCTCACGATGTCGAATTCAGCTATCACACGATTATGAACGACAAGGTTCCGGTTCCGGCGGTTCGCTCAGGCGTTGACAAACTGCTGGGCGTTCATGCGTACGATGACCGCACTCTGGTCTTCTTCCACAAAGAGGCTCTGGCCACAAACATTTGGAATGTCGATCTTCCGATCATTCCGCGCCACATTTACGAAAAGTCACTCAATGACGACTTTACGTTGCAGAACAGCCCCTATCACGTCAAGTACGAGAGCAACCCCGTCTGCGGCGGGGCTTACACGATCAGCAAGCGAGTTCGCCGCCAGGAAATCGTGCTCACGCGGCGCGAGAGTTGGTACATGCACAACGGCAAGCAAGTGCGCGATAAGCCCTACTTCAAGGAGATTCGATTTCGCGTCATCGAAGATCCCAACATCGCGCTATTGGCCGTCAAGAACGGCGAGATCGACGAGATGCTGCTGACGGCCGAGCAGTGGGTCACGCAGACCAACGACGATGATTTTTACCGCCTGAATACGAAGGCGTCGGGATTGGAATGGACGTATTTCTTCTTTAGCTGGAACTTGCACACGCCGTTCTTTTCGGACGTGCGCGTGCGCAAGGCCATGTCGTACGCCTTCGACTATAAAGAAATGCTCGACAAGTTGTTTTACGGCCTGTACGAGCAATCGAACGGCATGTTTCATCGCGGTTCCTGGATGGCGCCGAAGAAGCAGCCGCCGCTCTACAAGCAAGACCTCGACAAGGCCGAGCAGCTTTTGGATGACGCGGGCTGGGAAGACCACGACGGCGACGGGATCCGCGATAAGAAAATCGGCAAAAACCTCGTCAAGTTCGAATTCAGCATCATCTGCCCCACCGTTCCCGAGCGCGTCAAGTTATGCACGCTGCTCAAAGAGAATCTGGCCCAGATTGGCGTGATCTGCAACGTGCGGCAGCTGGAGCCGACCGTTTTGCAAGACATGATGCTCAATCACAAATTCGAGGCGGCCTTCGGCGGCTGGGGCACCGGGGCCGATCCCGACACGTCCGACAATATCTGGGCCACGGGGGAAGGCCGCAACTTCGGCTTCTACTCGAATCCCAAAGTCGACGAGCTTTATAAGCAGGGACGGTTGGAATTCGACCGCAAGAAGCGCGGCGAAATCTACGGCAAAATTCATTCGTTGATCTTCGAAGACCAGCCTTACACGTTTCTCTACTTCCGCAATTCGTTCTACGCGTTCAGCAAGAAGCTGCGCGGCTACAATTTCAGCCCGCGCGGGCCGTTTCACTACGGCCCCGGGTTCAGCAGCATCTACAAAGCGAAAAACTGAACCTGCATGTTTAACTACGTCGTACGGCGGCTGGTCATCGCGGCATTGACGCTGCTGTTCATCACCTTTTTGATCTTCGCGCTGATTCGGAACATGCCGGGCACGCCGCTCACGGTGGCAGTGTCTGAGATGGACCCCAGCCGCAGGCTCGATCCGGCCGACCTCGAGCGAATCAGCAAAACCTACGGCCTCGATAAGCCCTGGCCGCAGGCGTATGTGATCTGGCTGGGGAACACGTTGCGCGGCGATCTGGGGCAGTCCTTCTCGCGCAAACAGCCGGTGACCTGGATCATCGGCGAGAGAATCGGTCCGACGCTCTTGTTGTCGCTGACCTCGATCGTGCTGGCCTACGTGTTGGCGATTCCAATGGGCCTTTATGCCACGGCCCGTTCCGGAAAACTGGACGAGCGGACAACGAGCCTCGTTCTGTACATGCTGTACTCTCTTCCCACGTTCGTGGGCGGGTTGTTCTTGCTTTTATTGTTCTACCAGGAACTCGATTGGCTGCCGCTGCGGGGCATGACGAGCGACGAATACGACTCGCTCTCGTCATGGGGAAAGTTTTGCGACATCGCCTGGCATGCCGTGCTTCCCATCACCTGCTTCACTTATACCAGCCTGGCCTATGATGCGAGGTTCATTCGAGCCAATATGGCCGAGGTGATTCGGCAGGATTATATTCGGACGGCCCGCGCGAAGGGGGTCGGCCCATTCCGCGTGCTGACGGTGCATGCCTTTCGCAACACGTTGATTCCCCTGGTGACGCAGCTCGGCCTCACGCTTCCCTTTTTGCTCAGCGGTTCAGTGATACTCGAGCAGTTGTTCACCTGGCCTGGCATGGGCAATCTGTTCTTCGAGTCAATTCGCGAGCGAGATTATCCCACGATCATGGGGCTTGCCCTGCTGTTTTCGGTGTTGACGCTCGCCGGACAACTGCTGGCCGACGTCTTGTACGCGGTCGTCGACCCGCGCGTCAGTTATTCGTGATTTAAGCGAATGTCAATCAAAGATTCCGATTTGTTTCCTGCTGCCGCGCCCGATTCGCCGGGGGCGCCTCCTTCGCCCAGGCCCGGAGTCGAGGCCTGGCGTCAATTTCGGCGGCGAAAGTTGGCAATGGCGGCGCTCGTCTACGTGTTGTTTCTGGTGCTTGTGGCCTTCTTTGCGCCCGCCATCGCCGGAACCAAGCCTGTCGTCTGCAAATACAAAGGGAATATTTATTTTCCCGCGTTGGCCTATTTCAACGAATCGTGGGAGAACCCGATTTTCTTCAAAGATCGGTTTCGCAAGATTTACCCGAAGAACCTCGAAAAGAAAGACCCCGAAAGCTGGGCCGTCTGGCCGCTTTTATACCAGGATCCTTACCGCCGCATCCGCGACGGCGAATGGGAAGGGCAACCCGAAAACCCCAGCGGCGATGCCGGCCGGCCCAACCGCTTCAATCTGTTCGGCACCAACCAGGAGGGGGTCGACGTTTTCGCCCAGATGGTGCACGGCACGACGATTGCCCTGTTGGTGGGATTTGTGTCGATGGGAATCGCCTCGGTGATCGGCATCACATTCGGGGCGGCCGCCGGATATCTGGGCGGCTGGGCCGACATCGTTCTGAGCCGAGTGATCGAGGTGGTGATGTGCATTCCCACGCTCGTATTGATCCTCGCCTTGATCGCCGTCGTCGAAAAGCCGACGATCTGGCACATGATGGCGATCATCGGCTGCACCGGCTGGACGAGCATCGCCCGCCTTGCGCGGGCCGAATTTCTCAAATTGAGGGAGAGCGACTTCGTTCTGGCGGCGCGGGCGATCGGAGCAAGCTGGCTGCGAATTGTGTTCCGGCACATCCTTCCCAATGCCCTGGCGCCGGTGCTCGTGCCGATCACGTTCGGGATTGCGGCGGCCATTCTGATCGAAAGCGGTTTGAGCTTTCTGGGTTTCGGGGCGCCGCCGCCCAACCCGAGCTGGGGGACGCTGCTGAACTCCGGCCGCCAGAACATGAATTTGTGGTGGTTGATTTTCTTTCCGGGGACCGCGATCTTCCTGGCCGTGCTCGCCTACAACCTGATCGGCGAGGGCGTCCAGGAAGCGACCGACCCGCGTCTTCGCGACGCAGGGCGATAAGGATAAGCACATGCCTGAAAAGCACCGCGTGGCGATCATCGGCAGCACCGGGCGCGGAGACTACGGTCACGGCCTGGACATCGCCTGGAAGGAAATTCCCCGGGCCGAAATCGTAGCCGTTGCCGACGAGAACGAAACCGGGCGCGCCGCCGCGGCCCGCCGGACCGGCGCCAAGGCCGCCTACGCCGATTTTCGCGAGATGCTCGACAAAGAGCGGCCGGCGATCGTATCGATCTGCCAGCGGTGGGTCGACCGGCACCATGAGATGGCGCTGTCGTGCGTCGAGCGGGGAATTCACGTCTTTATGGAAAAGCCGTTTTGCCGCACGCTGATGGAAGCCGACGAGATTGTGCGCGCTTGCGAATCGACGCACGCCAAACTGGCGATTGCGCATCAGACGCGCTATTGCCCAGTCCTTCCGGTCGTCCAACGCATGATCGAAGAAGGAAAACTGGGAACAATTCTCGAGTTGCGGGCTCGCGGAAAGGAAGATCATCGCGGCGGCGCCGAAGATTTGTGGGTGCTGGGAAGCCACTTGCTGAACATGATGCAATTCTTCGCCGGTTCGCCCCTCTCGTGTTACGCTAGCATTACAAACAAGGGCGTTCCGATTACCAGGGCCGACGTGTTCGAAGGCAATGAAGGCTTGGGACCGCTGGCCGGCGATGCGATCACCGCCCTTTATCAATTTCCAGACGCCGTGACGGGGTTTTTCGGCTCGCGCCGATCGCAGGAGGGAAAGCCCTCGCGGTTCGGCCTCTGGATCATGGGATCGAAAGGCATCGTCGAATATCTGACGGGTTACCTGCCGGCCGTGCATTTTCTGGCCGATCCCGCCTGGTCTCCGGCTCGCAGCGGCGCCAAGTGGGAGACAGTGACCTCGGCAGGCATAGGAAAGCCCGAGCCTTTGGCTTCAGCAGGCATCTCGGCCGGAAACGTGGCGGCCATCAACGATCTGATCGACGCCATCGAGATGAACCGGCAGCCCAAGTGCAGCGTCTACGAAGCCAGAGCGACGATCGAAATGATCATGGCCGTCTTCGAATCGCAGCGGCTGCAAAGGTCCGTTCGGCTGCCGCTCGAAAATCGCCGCCATCCGCTGACGATGCTGTGAGCTGCCGACATTTCGTCTTCATGCGAACTGCTGCGACGCGGCGACAGCCAATTCATCGCAGCGCTCGTTTTCCGGATGCCCCGCGTGCCCGCGAACGATGGTGAAACGCACATGGTGTTGGGCCAATAGCCCGTCCAGTTTTCGCCAAAGCTCTTCGTTTTTCAGCGGTTTGAATTTTCTTCCTTCACGGCGGCGCCAGTCATTTCGCTTCCAGCCGGGAAGCCAGTCGCGGCAGCCTTTGGCCACATATTCGCTGTCGGTGACGATTTCGACTTCCGACGGCTTTTTGAGGGCAGAGAGACCGGCAATGACGGCCATCAGCTCCATGCGGTTGTTTGTCGAGCCTCGCTCTCCGCCCGAGGCCTCGATCGACTTGCCGCTGGCCGGGTGTCTGAGGATGTACGCCCAGCCGCCAGGCCCCGGATTCCCCGAGCAGGCGCCATCGGTGAAAAGTTGCACGCGAGGAAGGGGAGGGGCGCCGGAATGCGCGTCGGCCATTTTGTGAGGTGAGTCGCCGGTTAGATGGAATTCAGCGGCGTCTTACCGCTCGCGAAACGTGATGCGTCCGCGCTTGGGGTCGTAGGGAGAAACCTCGACGGTGACGCGATCTCCAGGGACGATGCGAATAAAGTTCTTTCGCATCCGGCCGGCGACGTGCGCCATCACCTCGTGGCCGCCGTTGTCCAACTGCACGATGAACTGAGTGTTGGCGAGCGCCTTGGTGACGACGCCCTCCATCGGTATGCCTTCTTCTTTCGCCATAAATCTCCTGGGTGTGCCAAGCTACTCGTTCAAGAGGCCCTAGATTCTGGCATGGCCGCCCGCATTACTCAAGAGATGTCGCGGAAGAAGTCGGCCTGGGGTGCGTTCGACCGGCGACTTCGGCGGGTGCACGAGGCGCTTTGCGCAAAGCGCGTGCTCTCGCGAACGGACCCGGCATGGATTCCCCCCCTTAGCAAGGGGGGGCCGGGGGGGTCGGGCCGGAAGTGGGACCGCCCCTCATTGCCGATGTTGTCGCACGAAACTGCTGTAGACGGGGCCTCGCGCCGTCTGCTTCGCAAGCACCGCCTCTAGCGGTCATTCCGGATGCGCCGGCGAGCCCCGGCGACCGGCGCCGATTCGCCAATCGGCGACATTTGCCCATGCGCCCGTCTTTCGCCACGCTCTACGAGCCATACCGAAACGTCGCGGCGATCGAAATTCCCCGTTGAGAGGCACGCTCCCCAAAGCCCGGTGAGTTTTTGCGTGCTAGATTTGCGTCAGCATTGACACATTTTCTGGCCATTGCGGAAACCAAGACTATGGGTTTTTTGAAGCGGTTCTTCAAGAACGTCTTTCGCGACGGGCAGCCTCACGCGGCGGCGAGCAGTTTTGAGAATCTTTCCGAAGATCAGCTCGAAGCCCACATGAAGATCGCTCGTTACGGCGATTTTCTGCTGACCGGCGCCGTAAGGCCATCGTTCGACTTGCAGGTCGTCCCGACTTCGGGATACCGGCACGACGTTTACCGGGACAAAGAGACGGGCGTCGACATCCCCGTACTGATGGCTTCGGCCTCGCGCGAGCGTCTGTTCGACGTGTTTCTCGAATTGCTCGATCCCCTGGGGGACGAAGTCGACGTGGTTCTCGAGACGAGCCATGAACGCAGCAACCGTGGGCATGACGATCTCTACCGCGAGCACATCGACTTGCCCGTCCTCAAGAGCACTCTCTGCGATTTCGAAGACATGATTCTCGACGACGGCTGCACGGGAATCGCCGTGCTCAATCCGTCGATTCCGCTGGAAGTGCAATTCGACGAACACAAGTTGCTGATCATGTACGGCCAGGACCTTTCCCACTTCGAAAGCGTCCTCGAGCAGGCGGGACTTTCCCGTCTGGAAGAAATGCGATTTATCACCGAAGCCGAACACGTGCATTCCTCGAGCGACGAGATGTGCCGCGACTTTCAGCAGCTTCGATATCGCCTCGGCCTGGATGAAGGAGGCGAGGGCGAACAGTTCTCATGGAGCGAGGGTTAAGCGGCTGACAAAATAAGGTGAATCCATGAGAATCGCGGCAGTGACAGTCGTCTGCGGAGCCGCGCTCGTCTGCGGATGCATGAACAACCGGGGATATCGCTCGGGGGCTTCCACCGGCTCCGGGGGGGCTGTTCCCGACACGACTCCCAGTCTGGGGCCCAGCGCGCCTTTTCCCGGCGCGGGCAGTTCTTCGTCGTATCCTCCCGGCGGGGGCAGCGGGCCTTCGCTGGGACCTCCCGAAGCCCAGGAAAACAG
>DATGKC010000468.1:0-6546 GCA_035294845.1 Planctomycetaceae bacterium
TTTCGGCAATCTTATTCATGGTTTTTGTGAGCCTTGGGTACTGTGAAAATATGGTGATATAAGAAAGCCCTGGAAAACCGGGCAATTTCGTCGATGGACGAGGGTACCCATTTCGTCAAAGTCCTTAACGGCGTTGCCCGATGGGGTAGATGGTGCTTCTCGTCCCCGACCCAAGGTGCGCTGCGCGACCTTGGGCTTTGTGACCAAAACGCCGTTGGCGTAATCGGGCGGGAGCGTAAAGGTTCCACCACGCCTTCATTCGTCGCGCGGTGCGCGGTGCATTTTGCCGGCTGCCGGTCGAGCGCGGCGGATGCAAGTGGCCGTTCCGGTCCATTATTCCTCGATCGGCGCGGCAAGCCGCCGGAATCCGGTGGGCTTTGCATTCTGGCGCGCCGCGCGCGGCGGAGTGGTGCGTGGTATGATCTTCGCTGGGCTGAACCACCAAGCTCGGCCTGGCGGCCCTGAATTCTGGCGAGATCAGCGCGACTGAATTCTGGCGAATTCAGCTACAGTCGGGCGAATTCAGCTAGCAAGCGATCGGAGACGAGAAATGCGAGTCAGATTCAATGACAAGGGAATGGCTTCGGTTGGGCTGCTGCTGGCGATAACGTTCGTTCCGGCCTTATGTGCGAGCCTCGCCGCCGATGAATCCGATCCGTTCGACATGGTGTGTGAATTTCCCGCGAACAATGCCGTCTATACTCAGACTTCCGATATCGTCGTCACGGGCCGGAGCAAATTTCTCGGCGGCCCCGTCGTGGTCGGCCAGCACGACCTGACAATGCTCACGTGGACCAGTGAACTTTTTAACGTCTCACTCGACGGCAATTGGTCATGGCGTTTGCCGGTGCCGCGACACGGACTGCTGCCCCCTGGCCAGTACCGGTTGTTGTTCCATCCCGTGCGAGGACCGAGAATTGCGGTGCCGATCACGATCGTTCGCGACGCGGCCGGCTCGGACGTCCCGCCGGCGTTGCCGGCGACCACGATCGACTCGGAGGAATTTGAAAAGCTGCCCAAAATGACGTTTCCCGAGGTCACGCTTTCAAACTCCGATGAAAGTCTTCCGGAAATCGTCGATCGCGGGAAAGAAGATGCTCCAGAGATTCCCATCGACTCGGAATTCGAGTTCGCGGTTGAGGGCAGTTTTCGAGTTCAAGAGCCTCGCAACGTGTCGCCTTCCGACATCGTGCTCAGGCTCAGCGGGTTTCCCGTAGGCGTCGAAGGCAAAGAGGGACCGCAGAAGGCCAGTCTTTGCGAATCCATCTGTCGGTGGCAGCCGAGCGACGACGATCGCCTCTTTCGATATCGCGATGTGATTCGGGCGCCAAAGCGGGTCGGCAAGCTGACCTTAGAGGCCATCTATCGCAAGAAGATCATTTCCACGGCGACAGTCGACGTGCGCCCGTCGACAAAATCGCCTCCCGGATTCGATTGGGTCATCGAGAACCCGCCAGCGGATGCCCGTTACGCGCCTGCCTCGAGAATCGTCATTGCTGGAAAGTGTAGTCATTTCGGCGAAGCAATTGGTGTCTCGTTTCGCGACTCGGGCAACATCGTCAGCTCCGTGGGCCAATCTGCGACCGGACAGCGCGAAGACGACGGCGCTTGGTCGTGCGCACTCGCCTTTGCGGGGCGGTCGGCATGGCGCCCCGGGAATGGCGAAATCATCGTGCGGCCCCTGCGCGCTGCGGAAAAGACGCTTCGAATTAAAATCATTGCGACGCCTGATGATTCTCGCGTGGCACGCCAAGAGGCGACTAAACCCGGCAGCGACGAATTCGATGCCTTGCCAAAGCTGGATGTGGGCGATGTCACTATCTCGCGATCGGACGTTGTGCCGCCGGCTGCAATTGCGGAAAAGCGGAGCGCCGATCCGGCGATTAAAATTGAGGTTGACCAAGAGTTCGCCGTTCATGGTTCGTTCATTCTCAATGACCTCGGCGAATTCACACCGTCTCAAGCTATCCTGCGATTGAGACGCACCGCCGATCGCGATGGAAAGCCAGGCGATGCGCAAGTCACAATGGACGAAGCGCTCGCCGACTATGACATTTCAGCCCAGGGGCGGGGAGTCCCGTTCCAGGCGGTGCTGCGCGCGCCGAGCCGGACCGGTGTCTATATGCTGGAAACGATCTATCGCCGGGCCGTGCTCGCCAAGACAACTGTGACTGTGATCGCCGCCGACGCGAATGCTCCTCAAGTCGTCTGCACCTATCCATCAAAAGACGCCGTCTACTCGTCCACTTCGGACATCGCCGTCACCGGTCGAGCTACAGTTTTCGGCCTGAAATGTTCCATTTCCATTCGAGACGGCGAGAACGTTGTGCAGCAGAGCGGACTCTGCTCTACGGGCCTGTCGGAGGAAGACGGGAAGTGGTCGTGCGGCCTCTCAATGCCGCATGGCGTTTTGCCTCCGGGACCGTACACGCTGGATGTAGTTCCGGCCCGCGGGCCGCGCACCTCGATTCCCATTTCGGTTGTCGCCGATTCGAGCGCTCCCAGCGAGCGATGGCCGCCGTCGCGACCGAAGGTCGATACGGCCGAATACAACGATCTCCGCCGTTTCAAATTCGCCGATATCACGGTCCCCAATCCCGGCGCCAAGGCGGCTGCCTTGCGCGACTCGTCGAAAGTCGACGACGGCTTGACGATTGAAGCGGAGGGCGAGTTCGCCGTTGAATGCATTCTGCGGGTGCCGACGGGGAGCAAACGCTCGCCGCTCGATCTGGTTTTTCGAATGCGCGACACGCCGGCACTCGGCGCCGGGCAAGAGAAGCATCAAAGGCCGACGGTCCGCGAAGAGTTCGGGCGGACTGAGCCTCTGGACGACGATCCCGGGTTTCGCTGCCGCAGCGTTCTACAAGCACCGAATCGGACGGGCAAATTCACGCTCGAAGCGGTCTACGGCAACCAGGTGGTCGCCGCCTCGCAAGTCGATGTGACGCCATCGCAGAAAACGCCAAAGGCCAAATGGGTTGTCGAATTCCCGCCCCCGGCGAGCGTCTATATGCCCCCATCAGAGATCGTCGTCACGGGAAGGTCGATCTTCCCCGCGAATGTCGCCATCGTCGAGCTCTTGGACGCCCAAGAGGTCGTGCAATCGATCGCAGCGCCGACGACTGGCGCTCAGTATGAGGATGGGAAGTGGGCGTGCCGCCTTCGCTTGCCGGCCGGCGGCGATTGGCGTCCCGGCGATTACCAGATCGTGGTACGCCCCATTCCGGGGGGGCAAATCAAAATCCCGGTTCGGTTGATCGGCGAGGCCGATCAATCGCTGACGATTCCACAGAGCCAGACGATGATCGGCACGGCCAATTACGACGCCTTGCCCCGACTCGAGGTTCCCCATGTCACGTTGGCGACCGCCGACGGCGACAATCCGGAAATCATTGCCCGCGAAAAGACGCGCGACGGCGCCTTCAAGGTCGCTGCCGACGCGGAATTCGCCATCCAGGGGAGCTTGATTTTCAGAGATGAAGGCGAATTCCACCCGTTCCACGTGGTCGTCCGAGTGCGAAAAAACATCCAAAGCGACGGGCAAAAACCTGGCGACTCCAAGGTGACCGTGGGCGAGACGGTTGCCAAGTATGACGACCTCGCGCAAGAGCAGAGAACATATCCGTTCCGAGCAATCTTGCGGGCTCCGCACCAGGCTGGAACATACACAGTCGAGACAATTTACCGCCGGGGAGTAGTCGCGTCGTCGCCGTTGGAGGTCAATCCGGCAAATAAAAAGTGAAACGATTCGGGATGGAACCGCAAAAAACCAGCGCGGCCGAAGTCCGCAACCAAAGCGATGAAATAAGACAAATGACCGCGGATTTCGCGGATACGCGCGGATGTGCAATTGACCCTCGTGGTGTCTATCCGCGCGTATCCGCGAAATCCGCGGTCCTTCATTCGATTCACCGCCTTAAAAGTCTTCGCGGCACGCAAAGAAACAAACTCTTAGTAGTACGAAATAATTCTCGAGCGCCACAAAGCACATGACGGCATGAGTGAAAAAATCTGACAGGAAGATTTTGGGACAGGAAAATTGGGCCGATCGTCGTAATCTACATTCGCTGCAATGGCGCGATCATTTGGTTCCGCCGAAGCCGGGCGCCGCGCAATCTGTGAGCCCGGCGATTGGAAACCGCGGATTTCGCGGATACGCGCGGATGGGTACCACGTGGGTTAATCTGTAAATCCGCGCGGATCCGCAATGCAAACGGGTGATATTGCGCGCCGCGCGAAGAATTTCATACGGCGAGTCGCGAAGCGCTTCGAATTCTCTGTGCTCTCTGCGCCTCTGTGTTTCAATTTCGTGTCGCGGTTGACGGAAGGAGGAACCACAGAGACGCAGAGTGCACCGAGGGACGGACATACACTACGGCACGAAAGAGGACACGAAAATCATTGGGCGCTCAGAAAGACCGCCGATTTCGCGGATACGCGCGGATAAACACGACGCGGGTCAAATCGCACATCCGCGCGCATCCGCGAAATCCGCGGTCATTTGTCTTATTTCATCGCTTTGTTGCGGCTGACGGCCGCGCTGGCAAATCCGCAGTTATTCTTCTTTCCTAATCGTTTTGGTTGCGGCCCTCGGCCGCGCTCGCAAATCTGCGGTTTTTTTCCGTTCTGGAGCCCCGATTCGCGACTTACCGAAATGTAATCTGCGCGCCTGCCGCACGCTGTGTGCGTATTCGCGTCCTTTCCGTTAGAATGTCGGGCGATTCCCCAGCCGCGGGTCCCGAGGCGCAACTATGAGCCAGAGTCGCTACGACGTCGATTTGATCTGCGTCGGCAGCGGGCCGGCCGGGCAGCGGGCCGCCATTCAGGCTGCCAAACTCGGGAAGAAAGTCGCCGTCATCGAGAAACAGCGGTGCTTGGGCGGCGTGTGCATCGAGACGGGGACCATTCCCTCCAAGACGTTTCGCGAGGCGGTGCGCCGTTACTATGCCAGCCCCGGGCTGGAAGCCGCCAGCCATTTCAGCGCTCACAGCCGGCCCACAATGGAACAGCTCGTGGGCCACGTGGGGCGCGTCATCGAGCGGGAGATCCAGATCGTCCAGGACGCCATGTCGCGCAACGACGTCGAGATGATTCATGGGCGGGCGACGCTTGTCGATCCGCATACGGTGCACGTCGAGTCGCTGGACGGCAAGCGCACCATCACCTCCGAGTTCATCCTGATCGCCGTGGGGACGCAGCCCAGCGAGCCGCCGAACGTCCGCGCGGATGGCTGCACGGTGATTACTTCCGACTCGATCCTCGGGCTGGAAAAACTTCCGAAGACGCTCGCGGTGGTGGGGGCGGGGGTCGTGGGCATCGAATACGCCTCGATGTTCGCGGCCCTGCAAGTGCAGGTGACGGTCATCGACCAGCGGCCGCGGCCGCTCGAATTTCTCGACGCCGAGATCGTCGACGAGCTGATCCACCAGATGCGCAAGTGCGACGTGACGTTTCGATGCGGCGAAACGGTCTCGCGGGTCGACGTGGTCGAGACGCCGCAGCGCACGGCGCTGATCGGACTGGATTCAGGGAAGCACGTGGCCGCCGACGTGATTCTCTTTTCCGCAGGGCGCGTGGGGGCCACCGAGACGCTCGACCTGAAGGCGATTGGCCTCGAGGCCGACAAACGCGGGCGGCTGGCCGTCGATGACCGCTATCGCACTACGGTGCCCAACGTGTATGCGGCCGGCGACGTAATCGGTTATCCGGCGCTGGCCGCCACGTCGAGCGAGCAGGGACGGATCGCCGCCTGTCACATGTTCGGCGCCCCGGCCGAGCCGATGGCGAGCCATTTTCCGGTGGGCATCTATGCCATCCCGGAAATCTCGATGGTGGGGGCGACCGAGCAGGAATTGACGGAGAAGAAAGTCCCCTATGAGACAGGTATCGCCCGCTACAGCGAGATTTCACGCGGGCAAATTCTGGGGGACCATTCGGGCATGTTCAAGATGATCTTTCACCGCGACACGCGGCAGCTTCTGGGCTGCCATTGCATCGGTTCCGGGGCGACGGAGCTCATTCACATCGGCCAGGCCGTGCTGGGCCTCGGGGGCGGGCTCGATTATTTCCTCACGACCGTCTTCAACTACCCCACCCTGGCCGAGTGCTACAAAGTGGCCGCCTACAATGCGGCGAACAAACTCGCATTGGAAGAGCGAGTTGAAAACGCCAGCCGGGCCGAACAGGGGACGTAACGTGCGGTGACCGGCCCGATTCAGCATGTTGCAATCGACGATGATTTGGATTTCCCGCGCGGCCGTTCCGCCGCGGCGGACAACAAAAGCGATTCAAAAAGACAAAAGACCGCGGATTTCGAGGATAGGCGCGGATTTGCAGATTGACCCACGTGGTGCTCATCCGCGCAAAAGCGCCTCGCGACTCGCCATATGAAATTCTTCGCGCGGCGCGCAAATATGAACCGTTTGCATTGCGGGAGAATGCGGCGTCTCTCGAGAAAACGTTTGGCCGGCTCAACGCCGTGAAGCACAAACGGCGAGGCGTTTCAAATTCCCGCACGCGCGAATCCCCCAACGGGTGTAAATCTCG
>DATGKC010000469.1:0-6301 GCA_035294845.1 Planctomycetaceae bacterium
TTTGCCGTCTGGACTGAAAGCGATGCAAACATCGAGCGGCCCCGTGTTCCAACTCAGATAGCCGCGTTGCTTCGCGCTCGCTACGTCCCAGAGCCTCACCCACGGGGCACCACTGTCGCCCCCAACAGCCAGAAGTTGGCCGTCCGGCCTGAACGCAACCGACCTGGTGCCTCCCCCATCGCGACTTTGGTCGCCCCGCAGCACGGCCACTTCGCTCCCGTTGTCCAAGTCCCACAATCGCACAACATGCGCAGCGGTCGCCAGCAATTTCCCCTGCGGGCTGAATGCCAGTCCAAACACGGTTGCTCTTCCATGATCGAGGACCGTCTCGATACGACCGTCGGGGACGCTCCACAAGCGAACTTCGCCATCGCCACCGGACGCGAGCCGTTTCCCGTCAGGGCTGAATTGAACGGTCTCGACGGAACCGTTGTGCCCCGTGAGCTCTAGCTTTTCGCCAAAATCAGGAGCGGCCCACAACCGCACGCGCTTGTCGTTTCCCGCGGTCGCCAGCAGGGAGCCATCCGGACTGAACGCCACTGCATTTGCACCCCCGCGATGTGCTTGCAGGACCTGGATTTCCTTTCCAGAAGCCAAGTTCCACAAAGAGACGTCGCCGCGCCTGTCTGCCGAAGCCAGAATATTGTTGTCGGGACTGAATGCTACCGATTGGATGCGCCCCTTGCATGACGATCTCTCGGTTCCATCCGGGACGTTCCAGAGCCTTACGGTGCCGTCGTCGCCTCCGAAAGCCAGCGTCCGACCATCGGGACGGAATGCGACGCGCATCGTAGCGGTGTCGCGTGTCTTGATGCTCAGCCGGAGTTCCCCGGACTGCACGTCCCAAAGCGGCACCGTTGGGTCGCCCGTCGCGGCAGCGATGGTCATTCCGTCCGGACTCAAGTCCATGTCCATCGCTGAACCGTTCTGTATGTCAATGGACCGCTTCAGGGTGAAGGCGGCGGCGTCCCAGATTTTCAACGTCTTGCCACCACAAGAAGCGAGCAGTTTGCCGCCTGCACTGAAGGCGACGGTGCGCACTTGTTCGGTGTGGCGTCCGACGGCGGCCAGTTCCTCTCCGCTGTTCGCATCCCAGATATGCACCGTTCCATCGGAGCCTCCCAGGGCAAGCCGCTTTCCGTCCGGGGTGAATGCCACGGAAGCCGGCCAGTCGTCTTTCCATTTGAAGACCGCCTTCTCCGCGGCGGTTCTCGCATCCCACAATTTGACTGTGCCATCGAAGCTTGCTGAGACCAGCGTCTTGCCGTCCGGGTTGAACGCCACCGATTTTACGATCTCGTCATGCGCACTGAACGAAAGTTTCTCTGCCCCAGTCGCAGCGTCCCACAACTTTATTATTCCGCACCTGTCTCCAGAGGCAAGCCACATGCTATCGGGAGTAAACGCGACACAGATGACGGAGGCCTCATGTCCTTCGAGAACGGCCTTGACGCTGCCATGTGCCCCGTCCCAGAGCCGGATTGTGCGGTCCCAACTGACTGAAGCGAGCGAACGGCCGTCTGGGCTGAACGCGATGTGCATGACAACATCGGTATGACCGGTTTCGCCAAGGACCGCCCGCGGCTTAATGGCGTCGGCCCAGAGCCCCGGTGCGGACATCAGGCTCAGTTGCGCCGCCACCGCTGCGAGACAGATCGTGTGATGATGAATTCTCATCGACTCGGGCCTCCCGGTCTTCATCACGCGCCCGGCCAACATGGAAGTGGGCCGTGCGCCGCGCTTTTCAGTCTAGCACCGCGCACCGGCAGAATGAATCCCAGTCATCCCGTCGCGTGACGGTGGGCTCTTGTACCTCACTATCACCCCCGGGCGCGGGCGGAGGCCGTCCGAGATTTGTGCGGCGCGTGGGCCTCTCGGCCTGCTGAATCCCTTCAGCCTACAAAAGTCCGGCGATCGGGTCGGCGGCGGTTGCGGCGCGCATCACTTCGTTGGGCACGCCGCGCGTTACTCGCAGCTCGCCCACGTCGAATAGCGTGTGCATGATGGTGGCGATGAGGTTGGCATTGCGCACCGGGTCGCCCGCCGGCTCACCGGCGTCGCGCGTCGATTGGCCGATCGCCTGCCCCATTTTTAGCCGTCCCCCGGTCACCAGAAGCGGCGCCAGGCCCCCCCAGTGGTCGCGGCCGCCGTTCTGATTCAGCCGCGGTGTTCGCCCCATTTCGCCGCAGCACACCAGCAATATCTTATCGCTCAACCCGCGCTCGGCGACATCCTCGATAAACGCCGACACGGCGTGATCGAGCGGCGCGCCGCAATACCGCATCCCCTCGGCGACGCCGGCGTTGTTGATGTCGGCATGGTTGTCCCACACAAAATTCGTCGTCACGGTCACGAAGCCGCAGCCTCGTTCGCACAAACGCCGCGCCAAAAGCAAGAGCTTCCCCAGCGTCTTCACGTTATCGACGTAATACTTGTGATTGTTCCACTTCTTGTCGATGTCGTCGGCCGTCATCAGCGTTGACGTGTCGTACCGGGCGACGATCCGCGGGTCTTCCTTCGAAAGGTCGAAAGCCCCGGCAACGCCCCCCACGATCGTGCCGAACGCCTGCTCGCGGAGCCGGTCGAGCCCGTCCAACCGGCCGGCCGCATCGAGCGCGAATTTCACGCGATCAAGACCCGACAGCAGCGACCGCCGATCGTCCAGACGATCGACAGAAAGTGAAAGCTGCATGTCGCGCTGCAAATCGCCTCCCGCGCCGGGTACAAATGGCGCGAACGCAGTGCCCAGGCCTCCGGATGACTCGAAATTTCCGAAAGTCTTTTGCGCCGGCTCGCGGGCCGGGTCGACCGCCTGCGGAAAGAGCGCGGCATTCGTGGGCATTCCGGTCGTCGCGTGATTCGTGCCGACGATTCGCGAATAGAGAGTCCCCAGGTTGGCGCCCCCCGTGTCGCGCCCCACAACCGGCTTGATGTCGTGATTGGCGTCACCGGTGGTGAACGATCGTACGACCGTCAGCCTGTCGGCCAGCGCCGCCAGCTTGGTGAATGTGCCGCCAAACGTGACGCCGGGAATCCGCGTGTCGATTTCGCCCGTCGAGCTGCGGATACCTTCCGGGGCCGTCATTTTCGGATCGAACGTCTCGATCTGGCTCGGCCCGCCGTGTAAAAACAGAAAGATGACCGATTTGCCCGTGACAAGCTGCCCTGCACCGGCTGCCGCCTGTGCCGCCATCAGCCCCGGCAGCGAAAGCCCGCCCAGCCCAAGACTGCCGATCCGCAGGAATTCACGGCGGCCGTAGCGGGCATTCGGTGTGACCAGACTCAGCATGTGCGCGCCCGGAAATAAAATAAGCGTTCGAGTTCAGCGGCAAGCGGTCAAAACGCCTGCATTCCGTGGAGGTTCTTTATATCAAAGCCGACTGATACGAGCAATCGAGAGGCCAACAGTCCCCTTTGCATCCCAACGCCGGCCACGTAACATACAAATGACCGTGCTGCGATCGCCACAGAGGAATAGCCGGGACGGGCGCTCCGTTCCTGGAGTCGCTGGCGAGCGCAATCCAGTGGAGGACCGATTCACGAATGGCTGCGCTCGACGTTTCCTGCCCGCAATGTGGCCGGCTGTTGAGACTGCCCGACCGAACAATGCTGGGACGCACGGCCCGCTGCGGCAAATGCGGCCATCGGTTTACGCTCAAGGAGCCGGGGCAGTCCCCAGACCCCGAGTCGGCACAGACTTCCGACGATGCACCGAAGCCCGACTCGCCACGGCACGGCGAGGCCGAAGACGGCAAGGCAACGGCAGAAGTCAGCTCTCGCGCAGCGCCATCGGCAACAAAAGGCCGCAGTCAGTTTTTGGCCCAGTGGCAAGCTGCCGGTCCACTTCAGGCAGCGCCACCGCCGGCTAATCTGTCGACGGCCTCACCTCCTGATAAGAACCAATCGTCCGCGCCTCGGATAGCCGAGACCGAACCTGCGGCAGCTCTTCTCTCGACAAGCGATCCGGCCGCTGACTTGTTTCCACTTCTGGCACTCGAAAACGATGCACCCGCCCCGTCTCACGTGCGCCGGCGCTCGCGCGGCGGTTTGCGCCGGCGAAACCTGGTCGTCGGCGCGTTGGCCGCGGCGTTGATTGCCACCGGCATCGGCATCTATGCCGGAGCATTGGGTGGCCGGACGGCAAAGCCGAAAAAATCGCAGGCCGGCAGCCGCGTCGCGAAGACTCGCGCGCACGCCGATGCCGAGGCTGAGGCGGCGGCAAACGACGAGATCGCCGCGGCGCCCGAAAAGCCTTCCAAGCCCGGCGCACCCATCACTCTGGCGCTCGTTCCTGAAGGCGCGCGAATCGTGATCCACCTGCGCCCGGCCGATCTTTGGCAACAAGGCGGGTCGGCCGAAGAATTCCGCGCGTGCCTGGGCCCATTGGGCCTATGGCTCGAAGGCGCGATCAAGGCCCGCTGCGTCCTGGAACCCTCGCAAATCGAAGAGCTGCTCGTCGCGCTGATTCCGATCAGCCGCGATGCGTTCGAAACGGCCTTCGTCGTCCGCGGCGCCGGCAATCTCAAGAAGTCGGAGCTCATCGACAAAATCGGGGGCGAACTGATTGACGGGCCGCACCCGTATTACCTGGGGGCCGAGCGCGCCTGGCTGGTGCATGACGCGCGCACGTTCGCCAGCGCGCCCAAGAGCATGGCGCCATCGCTTGTCGAGTCGGCCGACGGGGCGGCGCCTTCTTCCGACGGGATCGAGGCCATGCTTTCACGCACCGATCGAAATCAACATTTTACGCTGATCTGCGACCTCGAAGATGTCGAGCTCGGCGCGAAGACAATCGTCCCCGAGAACGCGCAAAACTTGCTCGAAGGCGTCCTCGACTTTTTCGGAGAGCACGTCGAAACCGTCTGCTGGAGCCTGCATCTTGGAAGCGACGACTCGGCCGCCGACCTCCAGTCGAATTTGCTCGTTCGCAATCGGCTCTCACGCACCGCTCCCAAGCTGCGTGACGAGCTCCGCGAGCGGCTGAGCGAACTTCCCGCCCGGATGCTCAAGCTGGTCTACCAGACGCATCCGAAAACGATCGGCGAGACGAAAATCGTTGGACGGTTTCCGATCATGACGAAGGTCGTCGAGCGATTGACGCAGTTCAGCGCGTCCGGCCGCCTGGTTTCGATGCAGGTCGAGCTCCCCGAACGATCGGGTCCCAACCTGGCTCTGGCCTCGTTGCTCACGTGGAATCAGACGACGCTCCCCGGCTTCGGCGAATCGTCGAGCGCTCCGTCGAAAGGCTCGGCCGATGACGCCAACCTGCCGGAGAAAATCGCCGATCGGCTCAAGAAAAAGATATCCGTCGATTTCCGTCGCGAGTTCATGTACGCCGCGATCGACTACATCGGCGGCGAGACGGGAATCAAATTCAAGCTCGATGGTCCCGGCATGAAAGAGGTGGGCATTACTCAGAACGTGTACCAGACGTTCGCCAAAGACAACGTGCCGGCCACGGCGGTGCTCTCTGAGATTCTCGGCGACAAATTGGTGCTGATCGTCGACGAAGACAAGAAGACCGCCACGGTGACGAGCCTTCCTGCCGCCCAGCGGCAGAAGCTCACGCCCTATCCTCTCAATTCCCCAAACAAAAAATAGGCTGCCGATCGGTTGGCCGTCAGTTATGGACCCATTTCATTTTGCCTGTCCACATTGTTCCTCGCGCCTCAGGGTTCGAGAGAAGTTGTACGTGGGGCGGCACGTCGATTGCCCCGAGTGCGGCCAGGCTCTGTTGATCGTCGAGTGCAAAGAGGGCCTCGCTATCGAACAGATCGATCGCAAACCATCTGGGGCCGCAAAAGCCCCTCGTGGCAAGGGGGGCTCGACTGAGAAGACGGCGCGCGGCGGAAAGACCGCGCCGGCACAATCAGCGCCCCTAGCGCCTGTCGCGGGAGCGGCGCCGGCTTTCGGCTCGGAACCGGCGCCCGACCATGTTGCTGCTCCGCGGGCTGCGGGAGCCAGGCGGCTCGTGCATTGGCGGCGACCGATCGTCTTCGTCGCGGCGGCGACGGCGTGTCTGGCCGCCGGACTCCTGACGCTGACGTTCTTTGTAAGACCGGCCGGCACGACGTCGCACAACGGCTCGGCTGGCGACGAACCGGCTGATCGCGATTTGAAGCGCCCACCCGATGTCGCAGCCGCGAAAGTCGAGACAGATGAATCCCCCGACGACAATCAAGATCAGCCCCGCGACGAATCAGAGCTGCGGCTCGATCGAATCGGCGCGGCGCTCTTGGAGTACGTCGAAGCCGAAGGAAAATTCCCGGCGGGGACGGTCGCGGCAAAGGGAATCGCTCCG
>DATGKC010000470.1:0-10941 GCA_035294845.1 Planctomycetaceae bacterium
CGTTCGCATTCGAGAGCCGATAGCGGCAGGCGCAGCGCGGCAATTTCGGCCGACACGTCGTCTGTTCCGGGTTGCGGGCTGTCGCACGCGACGTTTCTCCCGCGGCACAGATCGTCGAGCAGGACATTGCGGCCTTCGTGCCAGGGGCGCTGCTTCAATTGAAAGCCCAGTCCCCCGAGCTGCTTGTCGAACAATTGGCTGGCATCGACGTTATTGCCGACGACGACGCGTGCATCGGGCGTGATGAACAGCGCGGCGGCCGGCTCGGTCCCGCCGTGATGAGGGCATTCGGCGCCGGATGTAAACCATGCAAAGTTGCAGGGTTGCCTGATCAACAGGGCGTCGAGCCGCTTGCGCGTGAGAAAATCGGCGATTCGCTCTTGCTTGCGCTCGATATCGTCGTAGCGGTCGGTATCGGTGAATTCGAATTCACCCGAAGAAAGAGGCAGCGTTGACTGGTTGATCACGCTCGCCATCGTTCGACGCCCAAGGACCTCGTATTGCCAATATGACGGCCAGTCATGCCAAGAAAGGCGAATGGCCGGAATCGCGATCCACCAAGTATAGCATACCTCACGTCTGTGCAATCGTTCGAAATCCCGGAAGACGAGGATTCCGATTTCTCGCGGTTTCCGCTAAGAATAACGGGGAACGCGAACAATTTCACTCACTGTAGAGAACGCTTTTCGATGGAAACCGTCTACGACTCTCATGGAATCCGCTTCCGCTACCCATGCGGATGGGAGTTGAGCGAACAACAGGAAGTCGAGCATTTCTCGATCACGGTATCCAGTCCGCAGGGAGCTTTTTGGACCGTGAGCCTGTTCCCCGAACAGACCGAACCCGGCGAAATTGTCGCGACCGTGGTCAATACGTTTCGCGAAGAATACGTCGAAATCGACGACTACCCTTCGAAGGCGCGCCTTTGCCGCCGTCCCACCGTGGGCCGCGATATCGACTTCGTGAGCTTGGAGCTATTAAACAGCGCGTGCGTCCGCGCCTTTCGCACGAGCACGTACACGATCATGGTGCTCTTCCAGTGGACCAACGCAGGGCGAGAAGACGTAGAGACCGCTTTGGAACGGATCACGCGCAGCTTGTCGTGTCCGAATGAAAGCGGCCAAGGAACGCCGGCGCAAGGGTGAGCTCTTGACCGAGCGGCCTCGACAAGCCGAAAGAGTGCGGCACGCGGGCCTGGCGCTCTTGAGTCGAACGCGGCAATTCGGATAGTCTGCCGCCGCGTCTGCGCGAACAATTGAAAACGCTTCTGCAACTGCACGAGATGGAACGACATTCCAATTGAACGCAGCGGTCAGCGCGTATCCGCGAAACCGACGTTTGACGCGAAACTCTAAAACGGCGATAATTAGTTTGTACCCAATATATTCGCGTCGTTTGAGGAGCAGAGCATGTTGCAACGCCGACTCGTGTTTGTGGCTCTTCCGTGTGTCGCCCTTTTAGCATGGAGCCTGGCAGCCGCCGCTCCGCCCAAGTCGACCGGCAAAAAAAAGAGAAGCGAGGCCGAATCCAAATCGGCAGAAACAGACAAGGATGACGAAACGGCAAACGACGACGCGGCCGATGAACATAAGAAGGTCATCAAGACCGACGCCGAATGGCGCAAGATCCTCACGCCCAATCAGTTTCGAGTCACGCGAAAAAAAGAGACCGAGCCGGCCGGCACGGGAATTTACGCCAGATCGAAAAAAGACGGCATCTACAAGTGCGTCTGCTGCGGCCAGCTTCTCTTCGACTCGAAAACCAAATTCGAATCGGGGACCGGTTGGCCCAGCTTTTACGAGGCGATTGACGAGAAGGCGATTCAGACCCTCAAAGACACCAGCGAAGGACTCGTCCGTCTGGAGGTCCAATGTAGCCGTTGCGATGCCCATTTGGGCCATGTGTTCGACGATGGCCCGCAGCCGACGGGCCTCAGGTATTGCATGAACTCGGCGTCGCTGAAGTTCGTCTCGCGCCAGGCGCTTTCAAAGGACGGGAAGCCGAAGAAAGACGCCGACGCGAAAGACGACAAGGCCACGGGCGCCAAACCGAAAGGCGGCAAACCCAAGTAGCTGCTGTCGTCGGCGTCAAGGCCCTCGTCGCTCGACTCGCGAATGTGTCACACCAAGGCCTGACCCAGAGCTGACGCGCCGATGGGCTATCGAATCGCGCCCCTTGGGGCTGTTCCGGCGACTTCGTGTCCGGCGAATGCAATCGAGGAGTACACTTGGATTCCGGCGAATTCCGCTACGCTCGTCACTTATTTCGAGCGGCCTTTTTAAGGACGACCTTGAGGTCGCGCGAGCCTGGTTTGATCATTTCGAGGGTCAGCGGCTCATAGCCGGCGGCAGAGACTTCGAATGTGTATGTCCCCTCGTACAGGCCCTCAAACTCGAACCGTCCATCGCTATGGACGGCTATCGGCCCATCAGGCAGATGGGCCGTGGTCCAGTAGTTGGGATGCTTGGGATCAAGATGCCGCCGAGTGGCGCGCACTGATGCGCCCCTCACTTCGAGGCCATCGCTGTCGACGACCTGCCCGGCGATCGCATCGCCGAAGTTCAAAGCCAGATCGGCCGTGATTTCAGAATCATCGGCGGAGAGCCACACCTTGCGCTCGGCGCTCGCGAATCCGGGTCGGGTGAAAACGAGCGAGTAAGTTCCTTTTCTCAAGTTTCCGAGCTCAAATCGCCCGTCATCGTCGCAGCGGATTTCGGCGATCCGACCGCGATCGGTCGCATAAAAGTACCCTCCCGGCGTATTCGTGGTCAATAGCCACAATTGCGGAACTGCTTTCACCATCGCCGTTTCATCGCTTGGTTGGTCCACGTCGTCGTCGGCGATGGCGAATGTGATGGTTCCTCGCATGCGAGCCTGGCCGGCCGTTAAACCCGCGCGCCGCTTCCATTCGGCCTCGATCGCTTGCAACTCGGGGTCGCTGAGTCGGCGCGACGCCAGGTCTGCGCGCATTGGGGGCTGCGGGGCGGCGGCGAATTTCGGATTTTTTCCGGCCGCCTCAAACAGGGCCGATACGAGATCGTCCAGCGCCTCCGTCGGCCGATCGGTTTGGCCGCCTCCTGCCTCGATCAACCGCACGATGCCCGCCGGATCGACCACGAGGACTCCCGAATAGGATCGCATCTGGAAGGCGTCGAATGTCTTGCCGAACGAGCCGCGACGATCGGATGGCCGATCCATGGCGACGGGAAACGTGATGCCCAGCTCTTCCACGTTTCGCTTGGTCGCATCGAGCGTAAGGCTGGTCGCGATGCCGATGAGCTCGATGCCGTCGTCGCGCCGCGCGGCATGCCAGGCCTGCAACGCGGCGCACAACTTCGGATGCGGATCGATGAGGTCGCCGCCGAAAAAGTAGAGCACCGTGATGAAACGACCCTCGCGTTTCCAGCCTCCTGGATCGCCATTGAGCCACTGGGCCGCTTCGATTGCCGGCGCGGCTTGCCCGGCGATTTTCGGATCGCAAAATGTCCCCTGATTTCGCAGGTTGACGAGCTCGAACCAATCGGGCTGGGGCCATTTGAATTTCTCGCTGATCCAGGGCGCAAGCTCCGACCACCAGGGATCGTTGTGCCAGGCTGTGCCCGCGCGGCGATCGACGACGTCGGCGCCGATCGGAGGCTCAAATTGAAACTCGTCACAGCGAAATGCGTTGCCGGAAACGGCCGAACGAACTTTCAGCGACGTAATTCGGTCGATGCGCAGGGGCCCAAAGGGCGACTTTTCCGGCCGGCTGGTGCGGATCATCAGTGGATACCATAAGCCATCGCTCGTCTGATTCAGGCCGCGCAGTTCGGCGCGGGCTTCGAGCGCGCCGCCGCGTTCCCAAACCGCCTTCAGGGGCAAAAACGATTGTTCAGGCGAAATCGTCGTCTCAAGCCTGCGCGGAGTGCGGGATTTGTCCCAATCGTCGATCCAAAGCACCTCGACGACGACGCAGGGGTGTTTGTCGATCAGCTCGCGGCGAACGACCTTGGCCTCCGGTTTTCGCAGCGCCGCCAGCAACGATTCGGAAGTGACGCCAGCCTTCCAGAAAATATTCCGAGGCTGCGCGCGCTGCTGGCCGAAGTCGTTGTCACCCCAGACGAGCTTTGATAAGAGCGAATTGAAATGGAAATGCCGCTTGCCGTCGAAGCCCGACGTCAAATGTTGCGGCGTCAGATGCCGATCACCGACGCTCCAAGTGTACGAGTCCTCATCGAGGAACCAGCGGGGTCCCTCGCCACGATAGGTGTAGCGTCCGTGAAACGTATGCCAGATCGGCTCGCTTGGTTTGGCGCCCCATTGGGCGCCCGTATTCTCCCGCACGCTGAATTCGACGGTGTATTCGAGCGATGAATACTTCTGCATCGCGTGCTCGATCCGGTCGGCGAGCATTGCCGGCGTGAAACGATCGTTGCGGGGCGATTCTGCGTCGCCGGCGGCGGCCGACTCGCGAGGTGCGGGGACGCTCCAGAACCCGATGACCAGGCCCGATAGAACGACGAGAGTGAATACCGGTGATGGCCAACACGGCGCGCGCAACATTGCGATCTCGATGTTAATGGGGCCTTGGGGGATAAATTCGAAGCATCGAGGATTGCGTGAGTCAGCAGAAATCGTTGAAAGCAACCTGCGATAGAAATCGTAGCAGGTCAACGCGGATGGCGGAACTTCGCGGCGCAGAGGACGATCGACGGAATGAATTCTGGCGAATTCAGTTACGGAAGACGCTGGCAACACCTAATAATCCGACACGACCTCAGATCCGTTGCGGCTCCCCAGGGCTTGCCAGATCGCCAGATTGATGCTGTTCGACAGGAAACGGATATGGCCGTCGCAGAAAAGCGCATGCACGCCCCCCGCGTGGCGGCTGTGCGCCGTCACATTATGCGACAGCACGCTCCACAGGGCGACGGTCTTGGTGCTGTGCGGCTCGCCGCCGCGGCAATCGGGGCCCGAAGTGTCATTGGGCGGGCGGATGTGGTTATACATCGAATGCCCGGGCGCACCGTACAGCCACTTGCTGCCGCGCGTCTCTTGCAAGACCAACCCTGCGCCCGAGCACTGCAAGGCGTAGTTGGTGAGCTCGGGACCATTGAGCAGGTTGTCGTTGCCGCGATTGAGCACAAATCCGTTTGTCTGGCTCACTCCGTCCCAGACGGTGGGGCCGGTGGGGTCGGATTTGACCGTTTCGCTGACGCACACGGTTTGCGATGAGCCGTCTCGAATATCGCCGATGCGCACGCTGGAATTCTCGAAAAAGATGCCGGTCACGCGCACTCCGGACGGATTTCGCTGCGAAACCGGAAACGTTGTCCCGGTATTCAAAGGGTAATTGTGGACGCCGAACCCCACTTGCAGAATGACATTGAAATCGCTCGGGCACTGCAAGAGCGGCAGCACCATGCCGGTGGGCACATCGTTCGCGCCGGGCACGACATCGGGGTTGGCCGAGAAGTTGACTTGCTCGTAGAGCGGCCCCTGGTCGAGATGAGGGAGCAGATGCGCATATGCCGAGAAGCAGTGCCCTTGGCCATTGACCATGTTCACGAGGCGCCCGGGAGGAAACACGGTCGCCGACTCGTGATAATTGTGCAGAGCCAGCCCGATTTGCTTGAGATTGTTTCGGCATTGTGTGCGCCGCGCGGCCTCGCGAGCCTGCTGCACGGCAGGCAATAAGAGCGCCGTCACAACGGCAATGATCGCAATGACGACGAGCAGCTCGATTAAAGTGAAACCGCGCCGCCGATGCGTCTTATGCATGAGACCCTCGTGAAGTTGAACTGAACGCCGCGATCGAACAAAGGTCTTTTAGCGTTTGGTTGACGACGATACAATCATTGCAATAAAATGACACGATCATGTCCAAGCCGCCGGAATTGCAAAATCACGTGAAGGCCCTGCGCCTGGGGCGGGGCTGGTCGCAGGCCGAGCTTGCGAGGCGCGCGGGAATCTCCCGCGCGGCTGTGAGCGCGATTGAAGTCGAGCGGCTCGTCCCGTCGGTGGCGGCTGCGCTGTCGTTGGCCGAGGCGTTCGGTTGCCGCGTCGACGCTGTTTTTGCACTCCATGCAGCGGCGCGCCACGCTCCCCAGTGGGCCTGGCCGGCCGCCGCCGAGCCCTGCCGATTCTGGCATGCGGAAATCGGTGGGCGAACGCTGCTCTATCCTGCCGAAACGAGCGGATTGGGAGTCGTCGGGCACGACGGCATATACTCCTGCGGCATGATCGAGCCGCGGAGCCAGAATCTTCCCGAAAACACGTTGGTCTTGGCGTCGTGCGACCCGGCGGCGGCGCTCTTGGCTGCCGAGCTCGCACGCGAGACGCCATTTCGGCTGCTCGTTGTGCCGCGCTCCAGCGGCGAGGCCCTGCGCCTGTTGGGCCGGCAATTGGTGCATGTCGCCGGCGTGCACCTGGCGAAAGCGGGCCCCAAACGTGGAAACGCCGGCGTGGTTCGAAGACAGCTTGGCGCCGGGTTCAGCTTGTTGCGCGTCGCGCGTTGGCAAGAGGGGCTGGCCGTCGCGCCGGGACTGGGTGTTCAGTCCGTTCGCGGAGCGCTTCGAAAAAGACTGCGCTGGGTGGGACGCGAGGCCGGATCGGGCGCCCGGGCCTGCCTCGATGAATTGCTCGAAGATCGTGAGAAACCCCGCCGCGAAGCCCGCGACCATCGCGGCGTCGCCGAGGCGATCCGTTGCGGATGGGCCGACGTCGGCGTTTGCGTGCGACTCGTCAGCGACGAGGCGGGACTCGAGTTTTTGAGCGTGCGCGACGAGACCTACGATTTGTGTTTTGCTTCCGAGGCAGTAGACGATGCGCGGATCAAGGCGCTCATCAATGTGGTCCGATCCGAGCCGTACCGACGGCTGCTTGGCGAACTTCCCGGTTACGACACGCGCGAGGCCGGTGAATTGGAGACCGTCACGTGAAGCAGGCCCATCGTCTAATCGCGCTCCTGTTGGTGCTCGTGCCGGCTGGGTGCGGCAATAATCCGGCGGCTCAAAAGAGCGGGCCGCCGCGCCGAGATACTGGCGATGAAAGCCAAGGCCACGCTCAATCAGAAACGATCGAGGCGCTCCCGCGCGCAAACCGATTGCGCATCGCCGCGGCCGCCGATTTGAGGTTCGCCCTTCCGGAGCTCATCGCGGCCTTTGAGCGGATGCATCCGGGCGCAACGATCGAGGCGACCTACGGTTCCTCGGGCAACTTCTTCTCGCAGCTTGCGAACCAGGCGCCTTTCGATCTCTTTCTTTCGGCCGACATCGACTACCCCAAACGACTCGTCGAACAGCGACATGGTTCTGTAGACGGCGAATTCCCCTACGCGACGGGCCACATCGTGCTCTGGGCGCCGAATGCGTCGTCGCTCGATGTCGAGCAGGGTGGTTTACCGGTCGTGATCGACGAAGCGGTAAAAAAAATCGCCATCGCCAATCCGAATACTGCCCCCTATGGCCGCGCCGCTGTCGCCGCCCTCAAGAGCCTCGGAGTCTATGAAGCCGTCGAGTCAAAGCTCGTCTACGGCGAGAACGTCGCCCAGGCGGCCCAAATGGTGGAATCCGGGGCGGCCGACTTGGGAATCATCGCTCTCTCGCTGGCAGTCTCTCCCGCGATGCGCGACAAGGGTCGCTATTGGCCCATCCCGGAAAATGCACATCCACCCATCGTGCAGGGTGGAGTCGTCCTCTCCTGGGCGCTGGATGCAAACTTGGCGCGCGCTTTTCGCGATTATCTCTTAAGCGGCGGCGGCGCTTCGATCCTCAGGCGGTTCGGATTCGAACCGGCGGGAGGGTAGAATTTGGACTGGACGGCGATTCGCCTCACGCTTTCCGTGGCAAGCTGCACTTCCGCGCTCCTCTTCGCGCTGGGACTGCCGCTGGCTGTTTGGCTGGCCCGCCCGGGCCCGCGCTGGCGGCTCGTTGTCGAAGCCGTCGTCGCGCTGCCGCTGGTGCTGCCGCCGACCGTCCTCGGGTTTTATGTCCTGTGCGCGACGGGGCCGCACACTCCGATCGGCCGCTGGTACGAAGCGCTGTTCGGATCGCGGCTGCCGTTTACATTTCCGGGGATCGTGCTGGCCTCGGTGTTGTACAACTTGCCGTTTGCCGTGCGGCCGTTCACGGCGGCGCTGCAGTCGGTCGATCATAAACTCGTCGAAGCCTCGTGGTGCCTGGGAGTTTCGCGGCTGGCGACCTTTCGGCGGATCACATTGCCGCTGGCCTGGAAGGGCGTTCTCGCGGGCCTGGTGCTCACGTTCGCGCATGCAATGGGAGAATTCGGCGTTGTGCTGATGGTGGGAGGGAACATTCCCGGGGTCACGCGCACGCTCTCGGTCGCCATCTACGACGATGTGCAGGCGCTCGATTACTCCGCGGCGGCGCACAGCTCGCTGTTTCTCTTGGGATCGGCGCTGGTGGTTCTTTCAGCGGTCCAGCTTCTAGTGCGAAAACCCGCATGACTCGCCTCCTGTGTGCATCCTTCGAGCGTCGCTTCCCCGGCGGGCCGACGATCGAGGCCGCGCTGCAACATCCGCTCGATGTCTTTTCAGTGACGGCCCTCATCGGTCCGTCGGGGTGCGGGAAGACGACCGTGCTCCGCTCTCTGGCGGGTTTGGACGTCCCGCAAACGGGGCGAATTGCGTTTGGACAAGAGGTTTGGTTCGACGCTGGGCGGCGGCTGTCGCTTCGCCCGCAAGAGCGCGGGATCGGGTATCTCTTTCAGGAATTCGCGCTTTTTCCGCATTTGACTGTCATTGACAATATCGGGTTCGGCTTGGCGCGTGCCGCGAGACGAGAAGCCGCTCATCGCGTGGGCGAGCTCGTCACCCTGCTAAAGCTTTCCGGCCTCGAAGCGCGCTACCCGCACGAACTTTCCGGAGGGCAGCAGCAGCGCGTGGCCCTGGCGCGAACGGTCGCCTCGCGCCCGCGGCTATTGTTATTGGACGAGCCTCTTTCGGCGCTCGATGCCCCGACCCGCGCCGAGCTGCGCCGCGACCTGCGGCAGCTTCTGGCCGGTTGGGCGATTCCCACGCTGATCGTCACCCACGACCCGACCGAAGTCGTCGCCTTTGCCGACGAGGTCGTCGTTTTGTCCGACGGCCGCGTGCGCCAGCACGGACCTGTCCAAGAGGTGTTCGGGAGCCCCGTCGACGGTGATGTCGCGCGGATCGTGGGCCGGATCAGCGATTGACTTCGCCGTTTTGCGGCGATGTAATGCAAATGGCGCCTGCGATGGGCCGCGGGGCGCGGTTGACGGCTCTCCCGATGGAGCCGGCAGCGATTCGACGATCGGCGAACGGCAGCCGACTGTCATTTGAGCGGCAACGAAATCAAGATTGGCAGCGCGATTTATGCCACCAAACGGGAGCGCCAGACCGGGTTTTGAGCCGGACACGATTCGGATATCGTCGAAGACGGCGCTTGTAGCGGCTGCGACTCTCGCCGCTGCCGCGATCGTGGCCTTCGTCGCCTGGACCACGCAATCGGCTTCTGAGACCACTCTGCATCGAGAAGCCGGTCCTCGCGAAGCTGTCGAGTCGGCTGCAACCGAATCGGTTTCGCGCAAAAAGTCGCCGCTTGCGGATGACAATACGTTCGCTCCGACAATTCCCAACAAAGCGCCGCCGCCGGGCGATGCGCCCGAAGGGATGGCCTGGATTTCCGGCGGAGAATTCTCGATGGGGAGCCAGGACCCGCGTCAGGCCTTGTGCGGCGGGCCGGACGCGATGCCCGATGCCCGCCCGATCCACCGCGTTTATGTCGATGGCTTCTGGATCGACAAGACCGAAGTCACCAACGCGGAGTATCAAAAGTTCGCCGACGCCACCGGCTATGTCACGATTGCCGAGCGCACGCCGCGCGCCGAGGATTTTCCCGGAGCGCCGCCTGAGAACCTGGTGGCCGGGTCGGTCGTGTTCACGCCGCCGGATCATCCCGTTCCGCTAAAAGACCACTACGCGTGGTGGGCCTATGTCAAGGGGGCCAACTGGCGGCATCCACTCGGCCCCGAGAGCGACCTGGACGGCCGCGAAAACTACCCGGTCGTGCACGTGGCGTATCCCGACGCCTTGGCCTATGCGAAATGGGCCGGCAAGCGATTGCCCACCGAGGCTGAATGGGAATTCGCCGCGCGCGGCGGCCTGGCCGGTGCGCTCTATACCTGGGGCGATGAGCTGAAACCGGAGGGCCAATGGATGGCCAACATCTATCAGGGAAAGTTCCCGCTGGACGACAAGGCCGCCGATGGGTTCGCCGGCGCCGGCCCCGTCGGCCGATTTCCGCCCAATTGCTTTGGATTATTCGACATGGCCGGCAATGTGTGGGAATGGTGCAGCGACTGGTATCGGCCCGATTACTATAAAACGCTGGCGGCGCTCGACAAGCCGGCCCGCAATCCGCGCGGGCCGGCAAAGTCATTCGACCCCAGCGAACCGTTCGAAAAGAAACGCGTCCATCGCGGCGGATCGTTTTTGTGCACCGAGCAGTACTGCACGCGCTACATGGTCGGCACGCGCGGCAAGGGAGAAGTCTCGACGGGGAGCAACCACCTCGGCTTCCGTTGCATCAAGGATTTGCCGTAAGCCCGCTGGCACGATCGAAGACAGCGCCGTTTCACACGGAGCAAGCAGAAATCCGAGGTGGCGACTGGCGATTTCGAGGTCAGATTACCAATTCGCACAACTCGCCGGGCCAGCTCACGCTTCGATCAAACTGCTCAGCGTGTTCAAGCACGATCTCGACTTGCCGCCGCAGATCGGACCATTGGTATCTAAACATCGCCTTGCGGCAAACGACCCTTGCCGCCTCGTGCGGCAGGTGAAGGAGATTGAACGGCTAGACGTCGGCACACAGAATACTTTCGGGACCCCGGCCGGCTCGCCCGGCCGGTGAACGAGATTCAGCAGCTATAGCCGGGCAATCTGATTCACCTGCCGGAACCAAGCCGGCAGGGGTC
>DATGKC010000471.1:0-7920 GCA_035294845.1 Planctomycetaceae bacterium
TCGATTATTCACGCGACATCAAGCCCATCTTTCAGCGCCGGTGCTACGCCTGTCACGGGTCGCTCAAGCAAAAATCGGGACTGCGGCTGGATACGGCGAAATCGGTGCGCAAAGGAAGCGACGGCGGGCCGGTCATCGAACCGGGAAATCCTGGCGAGAGCCGCTTGATGGAGCTGGTGACAAGCGCGGGCGATGACCGCATGCCTCCCAAAGAGCAAGGGATCCCCCTTTCTGCCGACGAGATCGACCTTTTGCGCCGTTGGATTATTGCAGGCGCCGCCGGTCCCACTGATGAAAAGCCGCAGTCCGATCCGCGCGAGCACTGGTCATATCGGCCTGCGCTGCGCTCGCCTCTTCCGGTCGTAAAGAATTCGATTTGGGCGCGGAATCCGATCGATCTTTTTATCGCCGCCGAGCACGAAAAGCAGGGACTGTCGCCGCGCCCTGAGGCGCCGCGCGAAGTCTGGTTGAGGCGCGTGTATCTCGATCTTGCGGGCATGCCGCCAACCCGCGACGAGTTGCAGGCGTTTCTGAGCGACCAGTCTTCGGGGGCATTTGAGCGCGTGGTCGATCGGTTGCTGGCGCGGCCGGAGTACGGCCAGCGCTGGGGTCGCCATTGGATGGATGTCTGGCGCTACAGCGACTGGTATGGCAGCCGGGCGATTAATGAGATTCGTTACAGCCAGCGGCACATCTGGCGGTGGCGCGACTGGATCGTCGATTCGCTGAACGCCGATAAGCCCTACGACCGGATGGTCGCCGAGATGCTCGCCGGCGACGAAATTGCGCCGACCGATGCCGAGGCGTTGAGCGCAACGGGATTCATCGGTAGGAACTGGTACAAGTTCGACCGCAACGTCTGGATGTTCGACGTGGTGGAGCACACGGCCCAGGCGTTTCTTGGATTGACGCTGCGCTGCGCCCGCTGCCACGACCACAAGTATGATCCCATCTCGCAGGACGACTATTACCGCTTTCGCGCGTTCTTCGAGCCGCACGACGTGCGGACCGACGCGCTGGCCGCCGACGTTCCCACCGAAAAAGACGCGACGCTGGGAATGGTGCTCAAAGAGGGGCTCGCGCGCGTTTTCGACAAGCAGCTTGACGTTCCGACTTATGTGTTTCTGCGCGGCGACAACCGCTATCCCGATGAAAAGCGAGCTGTGCCGCCGGGAGTTCCCGCGGCGCTGGGCGGCGAGCCTCTCGAACTGCGGCCCGTATCGCTTCCTGCCGAGGCGCATTACCCGGCGCTTAAGCCGTTCATGAGCGAAAGCCTGATCGCATACGCCGCGGCGAATGTTCAGAAGTCGCAGCGCGAAGTCGAAGCGGCCCGGCAATCCGCCGCCGCGGCCCAGCGCAAAGTGGACGAGCTCACTGTTTTAATTGCCAGCGGCCAACAACCGGCCGCGCCCGAGCCGAAGTCTGTATTCCACGATAATTTTGCCGGCGCGCGCCCCGATGCCTGGAAGCCGACAAACGGTCAATGGGTCTACGAGCAGGGGCGGCTGGTGCAAAAAGCCGTGACGAGTTTCGCGACCATGGTCTCGGTGGCCAATCACCCGCAAGACTTCAAGGCCCGCTGGAAGTTCCGGCCGCTTGCCGACGGGACGCTGCACTCGGTCGGTTTCAGCTTCGACTACGCCGATCAAGGAAATTCGCAAGACGTGTATACGCACGTCAATGACAAAAGCCAGGCCATCCAGGCGTTCCACCGCCAGGGCGGAACGCAAGCCTATCCGCCGGCCGCGATCGTCAAAACGACCAGTCAAAAACTGGGCGAGCTGACGACCGTCGAAATTGAAGTCCGCGGTTTGCGGCTCGTGATCTGGCTCAATGGCGAAAAGCAGCTCGATTACGTGCTTCCCATTCCGCGGTCGACGGGAAAATTCGCGCTCTGGGCGCACGAAGGCGCGGTGGAATTTCACGAGTTCAACCTGCGCGAGCTGGTCCCCACGCTCGACGATTTGAAGCGCGAACAATCGATCGCCGCCGACGCCGTCAAATTGTCGGCGCAGAAGCACGAAACCGCGGTCGCCGAACTCAGCTCGGTGAAGGCCCGGCTCGCCGCCGAGAAAGCGAAATACGTGGGCGGCGCCGGTGATAATGTGCCGCGGCTGGCCCTCGAGGCCAGTCGTACCGAGAGGGCCGTCGCCTTGCTCAAGAGCGCCGAAACGCTTCTCGATGCCAGGCAAAAACTGGCGCGTGTCGAGGCCGCAGCCAAAGACAGCGCGGCCCAAGGCGGGGCAGGGGGGACGTCATCGCCTGCGCTCGCCGAGGCCGAAAAGAAAGTCGCTCAGGAAATCGAGGCGCAAACGGCCGCGCAACTGGCTATGGATAATCCCGACGGAAAGTACGCGGCGCTGGGCGAGCAATTCCCGGCCACCAGCACGGGCCGGCGCGCGGCGCTGGCGCGATGGATCGCCGGCCCGCAGAACCCGCGCACGGCGCGCGTCGCCGTGAATCACATCTGGCTGCGCCATTTCGGGCAGGCGCTCGTGCCCACCGTCGAGAATTTCGGCTTGAACGGCCAGCCGCCGACGCATCCCGAATTGCTCGATTGGCTGGCGGTCGAGCTGGTTGAGAGCGGCTGGCGAATGAAGGCGATACACAAATTGATCGTCCTCTCGGCGACGTACCGCATGTCCTCTTCCGAAGGTCCGGCTGATCTTCCCAATCGCCGCATCGACCGCGACAACCGATTTTTGTGGAGGATGAGCTCGCGACGTTTAGAGGCCGAGACGGTGCGCGACTGTGTTCTGGCGAGCGCGGGCGTTCTCGATGCCAGGCTAGGCGGTCCGGAGATTCCTGAAGCCGACGGGCAGACGGTGCTCCGCCGCAGTCTCTATTTTCGATTGACGCCGAACGAGAAAATGAAGTTCCTGGAAATCTTTGACGTGGCCGACCCGAATGCCTGTTATCGCCGGCGCGAGAGCGTCGTGCCGCAGCAGGCGCTGGCCCTCATGAACAGCGCCCTCGCCCTCGATTCCGCTCGGGAGCTCGCCTCGAATCTCAACAAGCTGGTTGGGGAGAGCGAAGACGAATCCACCGGCGCGGCTTTTATCGCCGCCGCATTCGAATCAGTGCTCAGCCGCTTGCCGACCGATGATGAGAAACAAGCGTGCCTCGCGTTCTTGCAGGAAAATGCGAAGGTCGTTGCGGATGGGGCGGCGACGCCGTTTCCAGCCGGCGGACAATCGCGGCGGCCGCCGGCTTCAGAGCCGCACCTGCGATCGCGGGAGAATCTGATCCATGTTTTGTTCAATCACAATGATTTTGTCACCGTGAGGTAGTCATGCAGACCTCAAAATTCCCCTGTGGTCGCGTTTCGCGGCGAACGTTCCTGGCCGACTGCGGCATGGGTTTTACGGGCATGGCGTTGGGGGCGATGCTGGCGCGCGAAGGAATTTGCGCCGACGATCCATCTGCCGCATGGTCGCCTCCCGACGGCCGGCCGCACCTGGCAGCCAAGGCGAAGAGCGTGATCTGGTACTTCATGCTGGGGGGCACGAGCCATCTGGAAAGCTTCGACCCCAAGCCCAAGCTCAATGAGTTCGCGGGGAAGACGATCGACGAATCGCCGTTCAACAAGAGCGTCGTCGATTCGCCCTTCTATCGCAAAAATGTCCGCGATTTCGCGGGCGGCCCGCGCAAACTCATGGCCACGCTTTATCCGCTGCAATCGGCTTGTCGCCAGCGCGGTCAGAGCGGCATCGAGCTTGCCGACTGGTGGCAGAATGTGGGGGAATGCATCGACGACGTTTCCATCGTCCGTTCGATGTGGACCACCGACAACGATCACGCGGCCCAGTTGCAGTTTCACACCGGCCGACACATTTTCGACGGCTTCTATCCCTCGATCGGCTCGTGGGTGCACTATGGACTGGGCTCGCTCAACGACAACTTGCCCCAATTCGTCATTATGGGCCCGCCGCCGGGCGACTGCTGCGGCGGAGTCGGCGCCCACGACGGCAGTTATCTCGGTCCCGAACATTCGGGGGTGGGCCTCGCGCTCGATCCGGCCAATCCGTTGGCATTCGGCACGCCGGGCGCCAACGTCACGCTTCAAGAACGCCGCCATCAGCTCGATCTTTTGCGCGAACTGAATTCGCTGGCGGGGGTCGAGTATCCCGAGGATGCGGCGATGCGGGCCCGCATCAAATCGTACGAGCTGGCTTTTCGCATGCAGCTCTCGGTTCCTGAGGTCGTCCGATTCAGCGACGAGACGCAGGCCACTCAACACCTGTACGGAATCAACGACCCGGCGACGCAGCAAGTCGGAAGGATGAGTCTGGCGGCGCGGCGCCTGGTCGAGCGCGGCGTGCGGTTCGTGCAGATTTATGATGATGGTTGGGACGCGCACTCGAAGCTCAAGGAAAACCATACCACGCGCATCAAGGCCGTTGATCGGCCGATTGCCGGTTTGCTCAAAGACCTCAAGCAGCGCGGCATGCTGGATGAGACGCTGGTCGTGTTCGGCACCGAATTTGGCCGCACGCCGGGAGCCGAAAGCTCGGATGGGCGCGATCATCACCCGTACGGGTTTTCGGTGTGGCTGGCCGGCGGAGGGATCAAAGCGGGCGTCGTTCACGGCGCGACCGACGAGATCGGCTTCCACGCCGTCGAGAACCGGCACTACGTCACCGATCTCCATGCCACGGTGCTCAACCAACTGGGCCTCGATTCTCGACGTCTGGAAGTCCCCGGGCACAAACGTCTGGAAATCGACTTCGGCTCGCCGATCAGGGAAATTATCGCTTGATTCCAAAGTGATCCAATCCGGCCCCGACAACGTTCTACTCGGGGGTTGTTGCGACGTCGGATTGAGCGCGCGAGGAGTCAAGGTTTGGGCCGCTGCGGCGAATATATATTGACTGGTCCACTGGATGACGAACATGAATTACGTTCTTTTCGCCGCTCTCGTTCTCGCGAGTTCCGATCCCCAGATTGCAAACGTCACGCCGCCACAGGCGCTGGAAGGCATCGCCGACCAGATGCAGACCGGCACCCTGATCGTCGGCCGCGGCGATTGTCTGGCCGTCAAATTCTATTCGGCCAGTTCCTACACCCATGTGGCGGCGGTCGTCATGCACGAGGGCCGGGCGCTGGTCTATGACGCGACCGGCGGGGCAGGGGTGCGCAAGCAGTCACTGGGTGAATATCTCGCTGCGCAGAACGGCCACACGCTGCATATCTTTCAGCCGCGAAAGCCGTTCACGCAAAAGGCCGGCACGCGCTTCGAGCGGCACCTCGAAGCCCAGCTCGGCCGCCCCTATGCCATCCATCATCACTTGACGGGGAAGCGCGCCCTGGGATTGCATTGTTCCGAGTACATCACCGATGCGCTGATTGCCGCGGGGCAATTGCAAGCTCGCGAGCCCCCTCGAGTTTCGCCCGCCACTCTGGTCGAGGGAATTCTCAAAGCCGAAATCTATGAGGAGGCTGCGAGGCTCAGGGTGATTTGCGATCCACCGGAGCGCCCGGATTCAGGAAGCTGGTGTGCGCTGCTTTGGTTCGGCACGAAACAATGCACGCTTGGGTGCTACCTGAAGCTGCGCGGATGGTTTTGCTGCAAGTGAAAGGACGCTGATCGGCGATAGCCGATGTTGCCAGGGGAGCGAATGGCATGGCCTCTTGTTCCTGCGGAACCCGGCCGCCCTGGCGGGACGGCCGGGCTACCCCTTGCCGTAGCGATCCCGGTTGATAATGCGCGTGGTGAAGAAACTTACTCTTTCTTATCGTCCTTGCTATCCCCGCGAGACTTCTGTTCGCGGATGAGCTTCACCAGCAGCTCATCGAGCTCGTTGAGTCCTTCGTCAGGGTTGATCTTGTAAAAGCCCGCGCGGAAATGGGCGATTTTGCCGTCAGGCCCGATGACGATCCACAAGGGGAGCTTGGCGCCGTACTTGGTGGGATCGCCGAAGCGCGCCAACAGCTTGCCGTCGTCGAGGGCGATGGGATAACTCAGGTTCATGAAACTCTTTAATTTCTGAATCGACTTGAGGGCCGCGGGGCTCGATCGGTCTTCTGCAATTCTGGAGTCGACGGCGACTCCGAACACCTGCACGCCCAGTTTCCGCCGTTTGCCGTAGAGGAAATCGAGGTAGCCGACCTGGCCATACGGTTCGACCAGGGGTTCCCCCTGATATTCCCAGAAATGCAGGACGGTGATCTTGTCTTTGAGAGAATCGGAAGCGACCTCGGTCTTGTCGGAAAGCGTGAGCGAAAATGCCGGCGCGGGCTTTCCGATGAACTTGTCTGCCAGCTTCGAAACTTCGTCGCTGCGCTGCAGTTGGGCCTTCACGTCTTTATGAATGGCCGCAACCAGCGGGCTGAACGGCGTGTCGGCCGATGCGTTTTGAAGCTGAGGCAAGGCGTCGCTGGCCAGCTTGAGCTGGGCCTCGGTCAGTTCCGGACGCGATTCGTTTTCGCTGCGCTTGAGCGCCGATTGCAACTCGAGCAGCGCCGGCAAGACCTGCCTGTTGCGGGCAAGCTGTTCGTCATCGAGCGGCTTTGCCGATTCAAGCTGCATCGTCAACGCATGCTCGTCCCCCTGGCCCACGAACACTCGTTCTTCCAGCGCGACGACCAAAGGGGATTCGGCGTCGATCCACAGCGTGCGTTTGCGGCCGAAACTGGTCGCGACGTGCACTTGCCAGCAATTCCGGTCTTGGACCTTCTGCGTCCGCGCGACTTCCCAGGCCTCTTTGCCTTCGCTCCATTTGGCGCCCGCCTTGAGCGAACCGGCATAGGCGGGGATGGGAAGGGGCAGCGGGATGACGAGCGGCGTTCCCTCGTAATCGTATAAAAGCCGAATACCGTTCCCCGGCGCCGGCTTCAATTCCTGGTCGAGGCTCACCGAGCCGAATCGCTCGGGCCAAGCCCAGCCTCCGCCGCCCCGCTCGCCCAGGGAGTAGGCCATCGTTCTTTTGCCTTCGGGCTCGCGGATGACAAGGCAGTAAAGATTAAAGCGTTTGACGGGTTTCTCGTCAGCAGCACGGGCCACCTTGGCCAGCGCGCCGGTGTAGCGAAGTTCAATCGCCGGCGCGTCTTCGAACGGAGCGCCCAACAAAGTGGCGGCAAAAACCGACCATAGCGCAGTGCTCATAGTGCAGGTGTTCCCATTCGGGCTATCTGGATGCGGCGACGGCCGTTTCGGCCGAACTCCATAACGACTCGGGCGGGTTCATTGACCTTGCACGCCGAGCGAAGCGTTTCATCGTAGCACAGCCGCCAGGCGCTGACTACGCAAATACTCAATCGTTGACACCGTTCGGGGAGCAACCTACCCTAAAGGAACGCAATTCTACGCATCGACGAGGAGAGTCCTCCCCATGTCCACCGTGTTCGCACGAGCCGCCAGGCCAGGCCGGCTCTCCGATGGCATATTGTTTTTGGGATTCCTGCTTTTGGGGCTGCCGGCGGTCGTCGTGGCGTTTCAGGACGATGGCGAGAAAAAAGACGCGGCCGAGCTGGAAGTGGTCATTAAACGCGAGGCCCTCAAGCTCACCGACCCGCGGACGTACAAGGTGTCGATGCACCTGGAAGCCGTGCGAAGCGTCGACTTGACGGCCCCCGCAGACGGTGTCGTGCGGGCGGTGACTGTGAAGCCGGGCCAGAAGCTCAAATCCCAGGGAGAGGCCGCTCGGCTTGACGACTCGCGCGCGGCGCTGGTGCTGAAGCGCGCCAAAGCCAACGTGCAGGCCGCCCAGCTCGAAAAGAAACTGGCGCAGGCCAAACACGACGCCGACCTGGCGGCGCTCGCCGATGCGCGGCTGGAAGCGGCACAGGCCGACCTCGAACTGGCGCAATGGGAGTCGGAACAGCTCGTCGTTCGAGGGGCGTTCAATGGGGAAATCCAGCGGGTGTACGTCGTGGAAGGGCAGTTCGTGAGGGCAGGGGAGAAGCTGGCGACTCTGATCG
>DATGKC010000472.1:0-5956 GCA_035294845.1 Planctomycetaceae bacterium
CGATCGGCGTCATGACCGACGAAGGGCGCGTGCGCAGTGCGATGGCGCACAAATTCCGTCAGATCAATCGGTTTCTCGAATTCGTGGACGACGTGGTGCCGTCGCTCGAGGCCGGGCGCGAGCTGCGCGTGGTCGATTTCGGGTGCGGCAAAAGCTACTTGACGTTTGCCCTGCATCATCTCTTGACTCGAATTCGCGGCCGATCGGTCAGCATCCTCGGCCTCGATCGCAATGTCGACGTGGTCGATCAATGCACGCGGCTGGCCCGCCGGTTGGACTTAAAGGGATTGGACTTCCGCCAAGGAGACATCGCGAACCATGAAGAAACAGAGCCGGTCGATTTGGCCGTTTCGCTGCACGCCTGCGATACGGCCACCGATGATGCGCTGGCCAAGGCGATCGGCTGGAAATCCCGCGTGATCCTGGCCGCACCGTGCTGCCAGCATGAATTGGCAAAAAAAATCGACAGCCGCGAGCTGGCGCCTTTGCTGCGGCACGGCATTTTGCGCGAGCGACTGGCGGCGCTGGCGACCGACGGCTTGCGGTCGCTTGTGCTCGAAATCTGCGGATACAGCACTCAAGTGCTGGAATTCATCGATCTCGAACACACCGCCAAAAATTTGTTGATCCGGGCGGTGCGTCGAGACCGCGCCGATGCCAAACAGCGTGAAGTGCGCCTGGCCGATTACCGATCATTGAAGCGACTGTTGGGACTCGGTTCACCGCATCTTGAAAAAATCCTGACGCCCGGCGAATTCCAAATGTGAGCAAGGGCTGCAATGTCTAGTCCGCTACGTTCTACGAAATGGTCAGCCCCAGCATGCGGATGATTGAAAACGCATCGCCCATCAACGATCTGGTCCTTCCTCAAGCCGCCCGAGCAATCGCAGCAAACCGTCGAGAATGGTGAGCGGGTGCGGCGGACACCCTGGAACGTAGAGATCAACGGGCAAGAACTTCCCGCATCCGTTGTGGACCTCGGGGTTATCGACGAACGGGCCTCCGCTGATGGCGCACGCGCCGACGGCGATCACCAGTTTGGGCGCCGGGACGGCGGCATACGTTTCCAATAGCGCGATGCGCATGTTTTCGCTGACAGGGCCGGTGACAACGATGCCGTCGGCATGCCTGGGCGAGGCCACGAACTGAACGCCGAAGCGCCCCAGGTCGAAGACGATCGTGCCCAAAACGTTGACGTCGGACTCGCAGGCATTGCACCCGGCGGCGCTCACCTGCCGCAGCTTGAGCGAGCGTCCGAAGAGCCGGCGCGACGTTTCGTCGAGGGCCCTCGCCCGTTCCAGCGTCTGACCTTGGAGCACCAGGTCATCCCGGTTGCGAGTCGCCAGGCGGTGATCGGCCGTGTATTGAACGGAGCCATCGGGACAGGCTTGAGTGCAATCGTTGCAAAACAGGCAGCGTCCCAGGTCCAATCGAACGCCGCTCGTTTCGATGGAGATGGCGTTGGTCGGGCAGGCATCGGCGCAGTCGCGGCAAGCCTGCGGACACTTCGACGAATCGATGACCGGCAATCCGCGGAAGCGGTCGGGCAACGGCGGAACCTGGGCGGGATACGATATCGTTCGATGCCCCTGTTTCAGCCGCGTGAGGCAAGCGTCGATCACGGTGTCTCCTTGCATTCATGCCAGAATGCCGTACTTTTCTCGCGGCCGGTCACGTCACAGATCGTGGCCGCAGTATGAAAGATTGAAGCTCTTGTTGCAAAGAGGGAAATCGGAAATCTGCTGGTCGCGGAGCGCCAGGGCCAGTCCCATCCAGTTGTGGAACGAGGGATCGATCATTTTGTAGCGCGAGAAGCGCCCGGTTGAATCGGTGAGGGCCACGTGGCAAATCTCTCCCCTCCAGCTTTCCACGAGAGAGACCGCCACATGATTGGGCTTCAAGGCGGAGACGGGTGAATTGATCGGCCCACCCGGAAAGGCCAAGAGCTGCTCGCGAATGAAGGCTGCCGACCGTTGGATTTCGAGCCAGCGCACGTAGGCGCGCGCGAAGACATCGCCGGTCGTCCACGTTGAAACCGGCACCTGACTGAACCGGAAGATGCCTGCGGGAAAATCGTGGCGGGCGTCGCATTCGACGCCGCACGCGCGAGCGGCCAGACCCACCAGTCCGACCGCCAGACAATCTTCGCGGGAGACCGCCCCGGTCTCTTCGAATCGTGCCTGCACCGACGACGCGTTCCAGAGCAGGTTGGCTGCACCGGCGACATCGTTCACTGCTTTTTCCAGGCGCGGCAAAAGTTGCCCCAGGCGCTCGACGTCCAGATCGAATCCCACGCCGCCGGGACGGACCATGCCTCGGCCGAATCGGCTGCCGCACAACAGGGCGGTCATGTTGAGGAAATCTCCGCGAAGGCGGCCGCAGAAAGAGGCAGTGGGCAAAAAGCCGACGTCGGCGGCCAGCGCGCCCAGATCGCCGGTGTGGTTGGCCAGCCGCTCGAGCTCGAGGGCGACTCCTCGCAGCACTTCGGCACGAATGGGAACCTGGCAGTCGGCCAGCGCCTCAACGGCCTGGCAATACGCCGTCGCGTGGCCGATCGACGTATCGCCGGCGACGGTCTCGGCCGTATGCACGGTTCGTTTATTCGGCCCCCCCGCGAGCGTGCGCTCGGCCCCGCGATGCTGGTAACCGAGCGAAATCTCGAGGTGAAAAACATGTTCGCCGTGGCATTGAAAACGGAAATGCCCCGGCTCAATGACCCCCGCGTGAACCGGGCCGACGGCCACTTCGTGAATCTCGTCTCCTTCGATCCGGTAGAAGTCGGTTACCCCGATCGTGGGGGCCTCGCCCGGCTTGCGTCCCCAGGCGTCGTGCCCCGGCCGATAAGAGGCGTGAAATCGAACCGGTTTGAACCAGGGCTGCCCCTCGGGACGCACGCCGTACTGCTCGGCGATCTCGCGCTCGAAGAGATGAACCTGGGGACAAAGGGGAGTAAGAGAGTCGAAACGGTCTGAATCGAGACTGGTCATCCCGAGGTGCAACAGGGCATGGGTGCTGTCGGCGATTACGGCGTAAAGGTCGATGCCGGGGCTCGAGGGAGGAGCGTCGCCGAACAGCGCGGCGACTTTCTGCTCGCCGATCGCCGCGTCGATGATGGCCCGCCGAAAGTCGGCAAAGGCAAGCCGCGGGATTGCATGACGCGGAAACGCCTGCCCGCTGCGCAAGACCGCGAAGCCGCGAACACTCATGGATTTGCCTCCAACAGCGCCGCTGCATCTTTGAGCAGCGACTCCAGTGGCGGTGGAATGTAGAACCCCAGCATCAAGACCAGCGCCATGAACAATAGAACCGGCGCGCCGGTGCTAATGCTGTCGCGAAGTCCGCTGAAGTGCGACTCACTTGCGGGTTTTCCCTCGACGACGGCCAGCACTGTCGCCCCCATCCCAATGAATACGACTCCCAACAGCAGCAAGAACAATGCGCCGGCGATGTATTGTCCATCATTCAAGGCTGCGTTCACGATCGTGAATTCGCTCACGAACGGGCCGAACGGCGGCGCGCCCGTGATCGCGATGAATCCTGCCAGGAACAACGTTCCTGACAGAGGCACGCGCCGTATCGCTCCCTGCACGTGATCGGTGAGTTTGCTGCCGTAGGCGCGGTGAATATTGCCCGCCGAAAGAAACATCACTCCTTTGGCAAGCCCATTGTTGATCAGGTGCAACAGAGCGCCGTACACGGCCAGTCCGCCCACGCCGATGCCCATGACCAGAATTCCCATGTGCTCGACGCTCGAATACGCCAGCATGCGTTTGAAATCCCGCTGGCGCACCATGAACACGGCCGCAATCGCCATCGACAAAAGACCCATAGAGACCATGATCTGCCGCGCGATTTCGCCTTCAGGCCCGGCGCGGCAAATCTGGTACACGCGCAGAATCGCCAAAAAAGCACAGCTCGTGACGCCGCCGGCCAGAAGCGTACCCACGAGTCCCGGCGCTTCGCCATAGGCGTCGGGTTTCCAGGTGTGCATCGGCGCCAGCCCCATCTTGGTTCCGTAGCCGACAAAGAGCAGCGCGAACGCCGCATGCAGCCACGGCGGCGAAAGATAGGGCGCCTCGTCAATCAACTGGTCGAACAACAAAGTCGATTCGAGGCCCGCCATCACCGACGAATACGCGAGAAAGAACGAGCCGAACAGTGCCAGGGCGATGCCGACCGAGCCGATCAAGAGGTACTTCCAGGTCGCTTCCAGAGATCGCGGATTATGGTTGAAGTAAATGGAAGGCGAGCTCACGAGCGTCGTGGCTTCCATCGCCACCCACATCAGGCCCAGGTGATGCGAAAGCGTCACCAGAGTCATCATTGCCTGTGATGCAAAGAGATTGGCGCAAAACACCCGATTGGGCCGGTCGGAGCGTAGGGCCAGATACCCCGGCGCGTACAGCGAGCAAAGAAAAAAGAGCACTGCCAGGAAGCCGAGAACCACCTTGCCCAGCGCATCGAGCAACAGCCATCCGCCCAGGCCCACAACCGCCGGCAGCGAACCTTCGGCCGGCTGGAAGATGGCCCAGAGGACCAGTGCCAGGTGGGCCAGGCCCCCCGCCGGCAACAGCCACGGCCGCCAGCGATTGGATGGCGCGGCAAACGTCACCGCGGCCATCGCCAAAGGAAACGCGACGAGCAAATAGGCCATGACTATTCCTTGAGTTCCGACAGGTGCTCGGTGCTGATCGAGGCGAACTCGCGGCTGATATGGTGAATGATAATGCCCATCACGAATACGGCAGTGAACAGATCGAGCAATACGCCGACTTCGACCAGGAATGGAATCGCCTCCAAGAGCAACAGGCCGAACAAGAAAATTCCGTTCTCCAGGAGCAAGTAACCCAGAACTTGCATGATGGCTTTCTTGCGCGTCGTGAGCATCAAGAAACCGGTCCAGGCCGTGGCCAGCGACGCCGGCACGAGCAAGGCATGTTCATGCTCTTTGAGCAAGGGGAGCGTAAATGAAAAGGCCATAGCCAGGCCCGTGCCGATCGCTCCCAGCAACAACGACATCATGAAATTCATGACCGGCCTGACCTCGTGCTGGATGTTCGCCTCGCGCATGGCGTGAATCAGAAATCGCGGAATGACGATGCCCTTGATGCCGATCGTCACGCCCACCAAGGCGATCCCCCGCCAGCCGATTTCCGGATGCACCAGGAGCGGCAACACGCCCAGCACGATTCCCTGGAGAGCGACGGCGCTAATCACCGCGCGCAGCCGGCTCACTCCCAGGGCGACGAAGTTCAACGCCAACGTCACGATCAGCAGAGGATCGAGAAATTGTTCCATCAGCTCCGCACCAAAAGAATGATGCCGAACGCCGACAACAAGCACGAGGCCACGAGCAGCACCGGAACATGCGTCATTTTGAGACGGGCCATCGTCGATTCCACGATGCCGATCACGGCCGCAACAAGCAGCATTCCCAGAAACCAAAGAGGCCAGTCGATCCAGAAGTTTCCAGATGCCAGGGGCAAGGCCAGACGCAGCACCAAGGCGCTGAACACGAACAATTTCAGTGCAGCCCCGTAAAGAATCATTCCCAGAGCCGGCCCGCTGTGATCGAGCACCATCACCTCATGAATCATCGTCAGTTCCAGGTGCGTATTCGGATCATCGAACGGAATGCGACAGTTTTCGACCAAAAGCACGATGAACCAGCTCAAAAGCACCAGCACCAGCGAAGCTCCCGAAGTCATCCACTTTTCCGCCAGCATCGTCGTCCCCAGCATTTCGGCGAGCTTCAACGATCCGGACAGGCTGGCCAGAACCAGAAACCCCAGAAACAACGCCGGTTCCGCCAGACAGGCGAAAGTCACTTCCCGCGCTGCGCCCATGCCCTCGAACGGTGAGCCCGTATCGAGCGCGGCACAGGCGGTGAAAAATCGACCCAATCCCAGCAAATACGCCAAGAGCAACAGATCGCCGGTGAATGAAATCGGCGCGC
>DATGKC010000473.1:0-4664 GCA_035294845.1 Planctomycetaceae bacterium
TATCTCAAGCAAAGTCCCAACCAGCTCGACTGGAACAAGCTCAATATCGGCGACGTGGGGTACCGGCTGGTGCAGCAGAACGAGACGCAATACGTGGGGCGCCAGGTTGCCGCCTGGGACCTCGACCTCAAGCCGCGCCCCAATCACGTTGACGATCGCGTGACGGTGACGACGCCGCTGCAAAAGCCGGGGGCCTATTTGGTGACGGCCACGGTCCCCGGCGGCAACGTGAGCCGCATCGTGCTGTGGGTCGCCGACACGGTCATTGCCAAAAAACAACTCGACGGCAAGTCGTTCTACTACGTGGCCGATGCCGTGTCGGGTCTGCCGGCGCCGAAAGCCAATCTCGAATTCTTCGGTTGGAAGCAGATTCAGGTGCAGCCGAATAAGCAGGTTTACAAAGTCGTCACGTCGAATTTCGCCGAGCTCACCGACAGCGACGGCCAGGCGATTCTCGACCAGAAAAAACTGCCGCAAGATCACCAGTGGCTGATCGTCGCGCGCACGGCGAACGGACGATTCGCCTACCTGGGTTTCTCAAACGTTTGGTACGGCAATTATTTCGACGCCGAATACAACCAGACGAAGGTCTTCACGATCACCGATCGCCCGGTGTATCGCCCGAATCAGACTGTAAAATTCAAATTCTGGATCGAACACGCCAAGTACGACCAGCCCAACACGTCGTCGTTCGGCAATCGGCCGTTCACGGTGCAAATCAATAATCCCAAGGGAGAAAAAGTCTTTGAGAAGGTTTTCACGACCGATGAATACGGCGGATTGGATGGCGAATTCCCGCTTGCCAAGGGAGCGGCGTTGGGCGTGTACAGCATCGCAATCGTCAATCATGGCGGCGGGAGTTTTCGCGTCGAGGAATACAAAAAGCCCGAATTCGAAGTGCGAGTCGAAGCGCCGAAAGAGCCGGTCAGCCTGGGAGAACAAATCACCGCCACGGTCCAGGCGAAATACTTTTTCGGCGCGCCCGTCGCCAAGGCGCGCGTCAAATACAAAGTGCTGCGCAGCGACTACAGCGGCGCCTGGCATCCGCCGGCCCCGTGGGATTGGTTCTATGGCAAGGGGTATTGGTGGTTCGCCTACGACTACGTGTGGTATCCCGGTTGGCAGAATTGGGGCTGTCTGCGCCCAATTCCCGCCTGGTGGGGACGGCCACACCAGCCCCCCGAAGTCGTGATCGAAAACGAAGTCGCCATCGGCGCCGACGGCGCCGTGAAGATCGAAATCGACACGCTGCCGGCCAAGGAGCTGCACGGGGATGTCGATCATCAGTACTCGATCACGGCCGAGGTCGTCGACGAATCGCGGCGGACGATCGTGGGGACGGGCCATGTGCTCGTGGCCCGCAAGCCATTCAGGGTGTTCGCCTGGGTCGATCGCGGCCATTACCGCGCGGGGGACACTGTCGAGGCCCGGTTCCAGGCGCACACGCTCGACCAGAAGCCGGTCGAAGGGCAAGGGGTGTTGACGCTGTACAGCATTTCCTACAACGACAAGAGCGAGCCGGTCGAGACGGCCGTAGAGACATGGAACGTCAACACCGATGCGCGAGGAGAGGCGCGGCAGACAATCAAGGCCGCGAAAAAGGGGCAATACCGGCTTTCGTACAAGCTGACCGACGCCAAGGAACACACGATCGAAGGGGGCTACGTATTCGTGGTGCGCGGCGAAGGTTTCGACGGGCACGAATTTCGTTTCAATGACATCGAGCTTGTCACCGACAAGCGCGAATACGCGCCGGGCGAAACGGTAAAGCTGATGATCAACACGAACCGCGCCGGCGGCGCCGTGCTGCTCTTTTTGCGCCCGGCCAATGGGATCTATCTGGCCCCCAAGCTGATCCGCCTCGCGGGAAAGAACACGATCGAGAACGTGGCCGTCGTGCAGAAGGACATGCCCAATTTCTTCATCGAGGCGCTGACGATCGCCGATGGCAAGCTGCACAGCGAGCTCCGGGAAGTGATCGTGCCCCCCGAAAAGCGAGTCTTGAGCGTGGCCGTGCTCCCCTCGCAAGACGAGTATCGTCCCGGGGCGGAGGCGAAGGTCAAATTGAAACTCACCGACACGGAGGGCAAACCCTTTGTCGGCTCGACGGTTCTGTCGATCTATGACAAGAGCGTCGAATACATTTCCGGCGGAAGCAACGTCGCTGAAATTCGGGAGTTCTTCTGGAAGTGGCGCCGCGCCCATCATCCGCAAACCGAATCGACGCTCGACCGCTGGTTCTACAACCTGCTCAAAAGCGGAGAAACGGGCATGGCGAACCTGGGTGTGTTTGGCGAGTCGGTCGTGGAAGAAATGCAAGGCATCGGATTGCCGGGCCGAGGAGGTGGGGGCGCGTTCGGCGATCGATCTCGTCAGCGCGGGGCTCTTGCGGCGCCCGCCGCCCCCGGCATGGTCGCCGGCCGCGCAGCCACGCGCGAAAGCAAAGCCGCCGATAAGGAAGAGGCCGCTTCGCCGCTCGCGGAAGGCGCGGAAGACGAGGCTGCGTCTCTCGCCGGCGCCATCGAACCGACAGTCCGCAAGAACTTCGCCGACACGGCCTACTGGGCCGCCGCCATCATGACCGACGCCCAGGGGGGCGCCGAAATCGCACTCCACATGCCCGAGAGCCTGACGGGCTGGAAGGTCAAGGCCTGGGCGATGGGGCTCGGCACGAAGGTCGGCCAAGGCGAGGCCGAAGTCGTCACCAAGAAAAACCTGCTCGTGCGCTTGCAGGCGCCGCGGTTCTTTGTCGAGAAAGACGAAGTCGTCCTTTCGGCGAACGTGCACAATTATCTCAAGAGTGAAAAGCCGGTGCAGGTGGCCTTGGAGCTCGACGGCGACAACCTGGCGGCGCTCGGCAAGCCGACTCAAAACATCACCGTTGCCGCGGACGGCCAGCAGCGCGTCGATTGGAGGGTCAAGGTCGCCCGCGAGGGCGAAGCGGTCGTCCGTATGAAGGCGCTCACCGACGAAGAATCGGACGCGGTCGAAATGCGGTTTCCCGTGTTCGTCCACGGCATGCTCAAGACCGAGTCATTCTCGCGCGTGATTCGGCCTGAGAAAGACTCGGCGAGCTTCGCATTCACTGTGCCGGCCGAACGACGCGTCAATGAGGCGCGATTGGAAGTCCGCTATTCGCCGACGCTGGCGGAGGCCCTGGTCGATGCGCTTCCCTACCTGGTCGAATATCCCTACGGTTGCACCGAGCAGACATTGAACCGGTTTTTGCCGACGGTCATCACGCAGTCGATCTTGAGGCGGATGAATGTGAACCTCAAGGACATCCAGGAAAAGCGCACGAACCTCAATGCGCAGGAGATCGGCGACGACGCGGCCCGTGCGGCGGGTTGGAAGCGTTACGAACGCAACCCTGTCTTCGATGAGGACGAAGTCCAGCGCATGGCGGCCGATGGTCTTCAGGCCCTCACATCGATGCAGCTTTCCGACGGCGGCTGGGGCTGGTTCTCGGGGTTCGGCGAGCACAGTTGGCCGCACACGACGGCGCTCGTCGTGCACGGCTTGCAGTTGGCCAAGCAATTGGATCTGGCGATCGTTCCAGGCGTGCTGGAGCGGGGAATCGAATGGCTGAAGAACTACCAGGAGAGCCAGGTGCAGCTTCTCAAAAAGGCGGCCGCGAAGAACGACAACAGGCAGTGGAAGGAGTCGGCCGACAATCTCGACGCTTTCGTGTACATGGTGCTCGTTGATGCCGACGTCGCCAACGGCGAAATGCTCGATTTCCTGTACCGCGACCGCACGAAGCTCTCGGCGTACGCCAAGGCGATGTTCGGACTGGCGCTCCAGCGGCAACAGCAGCCAGACAAACTGGCGATGATCCTCAAAAACATCGAGCAGTTCCTCGTGCAAGACGACGAGAACCAATCGGCCTATCTCAAGCTCCCCGAAGGAAACGCCTGGTGGTATTGGTACGGCAGCGAGATCGAATCCAATGCGTATTATCTCAAGCTGCTCGCGCGGACCAATCCGAAAGACGAACGGGCCTCGCGGCTCGTCAAGCATCTGCTCAATAATCGCAAGCACGCCACCTACTGGAACAGCACGCGCGACACGGCCATCTGCCTGGAAGCGATGGCCGACTACATGCAGGCCAGCGGCGAAGACAAGCCCGACATGACGCTCGAAGTCTGGTATGACGGGACCAAGCAGAAGGACGTGAGAATCGAGAAGTCGAACCTGTTCACGTTCGACAACAAGTTCGTGCTGACGGGCGATGCTATCGAAACCGGCAAGCACACTCTGGAGCTTCGCCGCAAGGGCACGGGGCCGGTGTACGCGAGCGCCCATCTCACGAATTTCACGCTCGAAGATTTCATCACCAGGGCCGGGCTGGAGGTGAAGGTGAACCGCAAGTATTACAAGCTGGAACGGGCCGACAAGACGATCAAGGTCGCCGGCGCTCGCGGGCAGGCCCTCGATCAAAAAGTCGAAAAATACGATCGCCGCGAGCTGGCCAACCTCGCCACCTTGAAGTCGGGCGACCTGGTTGAAATCGAGCTCGAAATCGACAGCAAGAACGATTACGAATACCTGATCTTCGAAGACATGAAGGCCTCGGGCTTCGAGCCGGTCGAGCTTCGCTCAGGCTACGGCAGCAACGAGATGGGCGCTTACATGGAGCTGCGCGACGAGAAGGTGTGTTTCTT
>DATGKC010000474.1:0-4885 GCA_035294845.1 Planctomycetaceae bacterium
CGCCGGCGTCGGCGGCAAGCCCGTGAGATCGAACGCGACGCGGCGAATGAGCGTCGCCCGGTCGGCTGGCGGTTGCGGAACAAGCGCGGCGGCCTCGATCTTTGCCAATATGAATCGGTCGATCGTCGTGCGGCACCACTCAGCGCTCGTCATCGCCGGCGGCTCCGGCCGCACGACCGGCCGGAAGGCCCAATGCTCGCGGTCGGCGACCGTGACAGGCGGCTCCGGCGGCGCGGACGATTCCGGCTGGTCCGCCAACAGCGTCGCGGCAACCGCCAGAACCAGCGCCGCCGCACGGAAGACATGTGCTCGTACAGCACCGAGGTGACTCAGTTCAATTCGTTTCAGCATCGTAGTCTCAAACGACCCCTGCCGGCTTGCCCGGCAGGTGAAGAAGATTATTCAGCTAGACTCTCCGCGACGACAAAAACGACCCCCGCCACCTCGTGTGGCGGGTGAAGAAGATTTCTCAGCTAGAGCCAGACTTAAATCCCAACGACAAAAACGACCCCGGCCACCTTGTGTGGCCGGTGAAGAAGATTTTCAAGCTAGACCCTCGCGCGCGACTCGGGCAATTCGCGCTGACGCCTGCGAATCGCATTCATGTCATACTCACTAAACGTGCCCACATAGTACCCGCGACGCCAAATCGCCCCGCGGCGCAGCACATCACGCCAAAATCTCCGTCACCACGCGGCCGGAAACGTCGGTGAGCCGTTCGTTGCGGCCGTTGTGGAAGTACGTCAACAGCTCGTGATCCAATCCCATCAGGTACAGCAATGTTGCGTGCAAATCGTGGACGTGCACTTTATCTTCCGCGGCGCGCAGGCCCACGGCATCGGTCGCGCCGTAGGCCTGGCCGCCGTTGACTCCCGCGCCTGCCAACCAGACGCTGTAGCCCCACGGATTGTGATCGCGACCTTTTCCCTGTTCGCCCATCGGCATCCGGCCGAACTCGCCCCCCCACACGACCAGCGTGTCGTCCAAGAGGCCGCGGCGCCTAAGGTCGCGCAACAGGCCGGCGATCGGCTGATCGGTGCGCCGGCAGAGATCGCCGTGATTTTTCAACACGTCGTTATGCGCGTCCCAGCCGTCGGTAGCGCCGGCATAGAGCTGGACGAATCGCACGCCCCGCTCGATCATGCGCCGGGCCAAAAGGCAGCGCGTTCCGAACTCGTCCGTTTCTTTCTGGCCGATGCCATAGAGATTCAACGTCTCCTCGGTCTCGCCCGCCAGGTCGACCAGCTCGGGAGCGGCCGCCTGCATGCGAAAGGCCAGCTCATAGGCGTCGACCCGCGCCGCCAACTCGCCGTCGAAATCGCGCTCGGCCAGATGTCGCGCATCGAGCGCGCGGACCAGATCGAGCGCGCCTTGCTGCTGAAAATCGGCCACCTGCGGCTGCGGGCGGAGATCGAGAATCGGACTTCGGCCGGGGCGCATCGTCGTTCCCTGGAACGTTGCAGGAAGATATCCGCTCCCCCAGGCCGGCGGACCTCCCTTGATGCCGCCGCCGGGGTCGGGGAGCACCACGAACGCCGGCATGTTCCGATTTTCGGTCCCCAGTCCGTAGGCGATCCAGCTTCCCACGCTGGGTCGACCCATCAGAATGCTCCCCGTATTCATCTGGTACACCGACTGCGGGTGGTTCACGCTGTCGCCGTGGCAACTGCGCAGTACGCACAGTTCGTCGGCGCACTGGGCGATGTGCGGCAGAAAGTCGCTGATCTCGAGACCCGACTGGCCCCGTTTGGCGAAGGGGCTGACAGGCGCCAGCAGCGGATTCTGCGCCACTTTGCGCCGCGTCATCACGGGGCCGAAGCTCTCCGGCAGCGGCTGCCCCGCGTATCTGATGAGATCGGGTTTCGGATCGAACAGATCGACGTGACTCGGGCCGCCGTGCATGAACAGCCAGATCATCCGCCGGGCGAGGGGAACCAGATGCGGCTTGCGCGGGGCGAGCGGATTGGGCGGGCCCGGCGATGCGCTCTCGGCTCGCGCGCATCGCCGGCCATCGTCGCCCAATAACGACGCCAGCGCCAGACTCCCGATCCCGCCGCCGGAGCGCATCAAGAAACCGCGGCGCGAGCTGGACTGCGGGACAAAAGCAGTCGAGCTGCGGCGAAAGCGACTCTGTTTTTCAGCCATCGTTTCACGGTCCTCGCATTCTAGCCCAAACTCTGATTATAGCATGCCTGTCAACCCCCTGTGAGCGGGGGTTCTGAATCGAATGGACGCATGGACAAAACGATTCATTGTGGTGCTCCACCGCGCCGCGATTGACGCAATTGGTAGCATCGCCGCGCGCTGCTGGCACCCCTGTTCGAGGTGCGGTTCGTCTCGCGCCCGAAACCCACGGGCTGACGCCCGTGGCTCGCCCGATCAATCTGGCATTGACGAGGTAATGGCCTGGTGGAGCGCGCTGGTTGTCATGGTGGCGTCAGCGGAAGATTGCGCGAGCGCCAAGTTGCGCACGCCGAAGCCTGCACTCCAGCCGCGATTTTCATTCCGGCGGGATGGTATCACCATCGGGCCAATTGTATGCTATCGCCTCGGATTTTTTGATCTCGCCTGCAGGCCGCCGCGTTGGAATCAGAATGGCATTCGCGCTATTCGTAAAAATCACCCAGATCGTCGTACTGGACGTCGTGCTCTCGGGCGACAACGCAGTGGTCATCGCGATGGCCGCCCACAAGCTTCCCGCGTATCAGCGCAAGAAAGCGATCTTTTGGGGCGGAATGATCGCCATCATTCTGCGAGTCGTGTTCACCGCGCTGATGGCGTTTCTGCTGATGGTGCCGATCGTGCGCCTGGTGGGCGGCCTCGTGCTCGTGTGGATCGCCTGCAAGCTGCTTCTGGATGAAGAAGAAAAGGTCGTCACTCCTGACAACGCCGACAAAAGCACTTTTGCCGCGATTCGCATGATCTTCGTCGCCGATTTTGTGATGAGCCTCGACAACATGCTGGCCGTCGCTGGCGCCGCCGGAGAGAAGCTCTGGCTGCTGGTGTTCGGATTGCTGGTTTCGATCGGCATCATCATGACGTGCAGCGCGTTCATTGCGCGACTCATGAATCGATTCAAATGGATCGTGTACCTGGGCGCGGCGATCCTGGCGTATACGGCGGGAGAAATGATGATCGGCGACCGGGAGGTCGCCAGTTATTTCGCGCGCTCCCATCGCGTGTCGCTCAACAGCCATTGGGAGGAAGACTTCATGCTCACGCGCAAGAAGGTTTCCCGATTCGATTGGGCCGAAGAGCTGCCTGCCGATCTCCAGGGCGTCGTCAGGTTCCACGACGGTCAGCTCGAGTTTGCCGGTCAGATGAACGAAGATCAGAAGAAAGCGCTGCTTGCGGGCGTCGCACAGGCCGATCACGAGGCAATCGAAGAAATGTACGAGCAGGCCCGCCACCGCGACGTTCCCAACTGGGTTCCGCAGGGGGTCAAGCCGCACGTCGAGCTCTGGTTTCAGCGCAAGTGGCCGGTTGAAGTCTGGAAAGGAATTCAAGGACGACAGTACCACGCCGTGGCGTGGATCTTCAGCGCTCTGGTGATCGCGTTCTGTCTGGGCTTCCCCTATTGGAAGCGTGGCCGCAGCACACAGGCAAAAGCCCCCGGCTGACCCCGCGCCTTCGCGCCCCGCCTCGGAGGCGTTGTGATGTGGTTCTCTGACTCTTAAACGGTATGCCATGAAAATTGCCGGCGTGCAGATGGACGTCGCTCTGGAAGATGTGAGCCGAAATCTGGCCCGCATCATCGACCAAATTCGCGAAACATCCGCGGCCGGGGCCAAGCTGGTCGTCTTTCCCGAATGTGCGCTGTGCGGGTATTGCTTCGGCAGCCTGGGGGAAGCCCGGCCCTTCGCCCAGCTTATTCCCGGACCGGCCACCGACCGCGTGCGCCAGGCATGCGCCGAATTCGCGTGCTACGCCATCTTCGGCATGCTGGAGCTGTCGGGATCGCAGGTTTTCAATGCGGCCGTTCTCGTGGGGCCGACCGGAGTCATCGGCAGTTACCGCAAGGTCCACTTGCCCTTCCTGGGCATCGACATGTTCACCAGCTACGGCGACCGGCCGTTCGCCGTCCACAACGCCGGAGAACTGAAAGTCGGTATGAACATCTGTTACGACGCGGCCTTTCCCGAGGCAGCCCGCGCGCTGGCGATTCTCGGCGCCGATCTGATCGTGCTCCCCACCAACTGGCCTCCCGGAGCCCAGTGCACCGCGGCCAGCGTGATCAACGCTCGCGCCCTCGAGAACGCCGTTTATTACATGGCCGTCAATCGCGTCGGCACTGAAAGAGGATTTCAGTTCATCGGCCGCAGCAAGATCGCCGACCCCAGCGGCCAGACGCTTGCCGAGGCGCGGGGAGACGGCGAAGAGGTGTTGTACGCCGACATCGACCCTTTGAAAGCGCGCCGTAAGCACATTATTCGAGTCCCCGGCAAGCACGAGATCGACCGGCTGGCCGACCGCCGCCCCGGCATGTACGGCGTGCTGGTCGAGCCGCATTCGCTCAAGTCGCCGGGGCGACCGTGATCTGGATCGCCTTGCGCGCACTGATCCGCGACGAGCGAAGCGTTGCGGAAGACGCCGGTCGAGCGATGGCCCCGGCGACTGCGCGCTCGACGTGTGCATCGCTGTCAACGATATCGCAGTGGCAATGCACCGAGACGCGCCGATACCCCCCTCGATCCCCCCGTGGACGGGGGAAGGGACGCGCGAGCTTTGCCGGGATTCAGGATTCAGCCTGCCCAGCTTGGCCCTGACAATAACTCGCTCCATCAACCATGACAGCCTGGCTCCCACCACTAGGTCAAACTACGCAGCCTGAAGGCCGAATTCCAGCGCGACTTGTGCGTTGCCGAAGACGCCGGCCGAGCGATGG
>DATGKC010000475.1:0-3711 GCA_035294845.1 Planctomycetaceae bacterium
CCGATCTGCTGTTGTCAAAAGCTTGATCCGTGAAGAACAATGTCAAATCGTTTCGCCCCGAATGCGCGCCACTTCATACACGTCCTTATCGCCGCGCCCCGAGAGACAGATGATCATGTCTTCGTTTTTCGCGCGCTTTCCGGCCGTTTTGAGAGCGTAGGCGATCGCGTGCGAACTTTCGAGTGCCGGCAAAATCCCTTCGAGTTTCGCCAGTTTGTCGAAGGCGGCCAATGCCTCTTCGTCGCCGACGGGAATGTACTCGACGCGCCCGGCGTCCTTCCAAAAACTGTGCTCGGGCCCCACGCCGGGATAGTCCAATCCGGCTGAAACCGAATGTACGTCGAGCGTCTGGCCGTCGGCGTCCTGCAGCACGTAGCTGTAACTGCCGTGCAGCACGCCTTTGACTCCATAGCTCAAAGTCGAGGCGTGCTCACCCGGCCGATTCCCGCGGCCACCCGGTTCAACTCCCGTGAGCTTGACGGCCGCATCGTCGACGAATGGATGAAACATGCCTGCCGAATTCGAACCTCCGCCGACGCAGGCGACGACTTCGTGGGGAAGCCGGCCAATTTGTTCGAGGCACTGGGCGCGGGTCTCGCGGCCGATCACCGATTGAAAGTCGCGAACCATGACGGGAAAGGGATGCGGTCCGACGACCGAGCCGATGATGTAGTGCGTATTCTCGACCGTCGACATCCAGTCGCGCATGGCCTCGTTGATCGCATCGCGAAGAGTTCGCGAGCCGCTCGTCACCGGCCGAACTTCGGCCCCCATCGTCCGCATGATGAAAACGTTCAGGCGCTGCCGGCGAATGTCTTCTTCGCCCATGTACACCACGCAAGGCAACCCGAAATGCGCGCAGGCGGTGGCGGTGGCGACGCCGTGCTGCCCGGCGCCGGTCTCGGCGATGACGCGCGACTTGCCCATCCGCCGCGTGAGCAGCGCTTGTCCGATGGCGTTATTGATTTTGTGCGCCCCGGTATGGTTCAGGTCTTCGCGCTTCAGGTAAATGCGCGCCCCGCCGCAGTGATCGGTCAAGCGCGGCGCGAAATAGAGTGGACTGGGCCGGCCGACGTAATGACGATGCAGATTGGCCAATTCGGCCGCAAATTCCGGGGCGACTTTGGCCCTTTCGTACTCCTCGCCGAGCTGCTCCAGGGCGTGCATCAGCGTCTCGGGGACGAACCTCCGGCCGAACTCGCCGAACCGTCCGGCCGCATCGGGAACGCTGGAAATCATCATCAATCGCTCTTTCTCGTCTGGCGCCGCTGACTGCGGCTGCGATTGATTCTAGAAGAGTCCGGCGATGGTTGACAATCATTCGCCGACATGAACCGCCGCGCATCGTCGGCAGACCGCTTGCCGATCTCGAGCGGATCGACGTTCCCTGACCAAGGTGATGCAGCACGAGAAATAGACAGCCACCCAGATGACCGGATGCGTTCGTTTCATTACGATCGGGACACGAAATGAATCTCGCTGGTTCGCGGTGAGTTTATTTATAAATTAACCGTTGACCGGTGGTTTAGCGTAAGATAAACTCAATGAACGTGCCGTCGCGCGCCGAAAGAACTCTGGCGAGTGGTCCGTTTGGAACGGTCGAATATGCCGTTCGCTCAACCGGCCGCATGGAGGCTCGCGAATGGCTCGAATCTGAATCTCCGAAGGTGATGGTCAGCTTTGGCGTGCTGTTTCAGCGGCTTGTCGAGCACGGTCGCATCATTGACGACACTAAGTTTAGAAAGTTGGATGATGAGGTTTGGGAATTCAAACGCGGCAGTCATCGCCTGTTATGTTACAGGCTCGGAAACAGGTGTTTATTGACGCATCGGATCAAAAAGGCGGGTGGGCGGGGACTGTGTCCGCAAGGTCAGATTGCTCACGCCCATAATGTCGGAGCTGAACATATTGCTTGGGAAATGCAAAACCGAGGGAGGCAGCAATGAACAGCCTTAAAGATCGCCTTGCATCATCAAAGGAAGGGCTTCTGCTGTGGAATCAAGAGCGTGCCATTCTGGATATCACGGAACTTGTCTGCGACCTCATGGCTGATGAGGGGGTTACTCGAAAAGACTTGGCAGATCGCCTTGAAACAACGAAGAGTTACATCACGCAACTTCTTGACGGAACTACGAACATGACGGTCCGAACAATCTCGGACGTGTTCTCCGTCTTAGGGTACGAGTTCCACGCTTCGGCACGAAGGATGGAGCAAAAAGTGGCGGAAATCAGCGGTGAATTCCACTGGAATCCAGAATCCCAAGATTGGCCGCTCGTCTTCCAGAATTAGCAATGTCAAAAAAAAAGAAGACCAGCCGAATCGACAAGCAGTCTATCCAGCACCAGCAAAATGTGCTGTTGGCGCTGAAAAATCGAATTGTTGACTTGAGATTTGTGCGCATGGAGAACGGAAACGCATCGCGCGAAGCTGTGGAGATTTCGCCACTTCCATCCAATCCCGGAGAGGCAAAATACGACATTGAAATAACGGCCACGTTCGCGGGAAAGAATCAAGAGACACAAGGCGCACAATGGCTCCTTCAGTTCATTACGTTCAGCTTGGTTGCGTTCTACAAGACTTTTAAGCAACCGATTCTTGTCTCTGCGAAGTACTGTGCTGGCTTCGAGTTCAAGCCCGATGCGGTTCCGCCAACCGAGGAAGAGGTTCAAGTACTGGGCCAGGCAGTCACTGTGTCTCTCGTGTGGCCTTATTGGCGGGAGTTTGTTCAGTCCATGAGTACAAGGATGGGGTTTCCAGCGCTACCGATGCCGATGCAGCATGGGGAGATAACCGGAAAATGGAGCGAGCGACGGCCGACGGCCCTCTGATCTTCCCGCCCCCACTTCGCCCCGGCCATAAATCCCCCGCATGAGCGAGCCCCGCAAAAAACCCGGCGTGGCGTTCTGGGCGACCGTGGTGCTCGTCGGCCTGGCGCTGTACGTGCTGGGCGCAGGCCCGGCGGCATGGATGATTGAGAATGACTGGCCTGCGCCTGCGATCGCGGAGGTGCTGATGTGGTTCTATTCGCCTCTCGGATGGCTGTACGACAACGCCCCCGAGCCGTTCTGCCGCGTGATGGACTGGTACGCCGGCCTGTGGTCGCAGTGAATCCGCCAGTTACGTCGCCATCTCAGACGTGCCGTCAGAATCAAAGTGCAGCACTACCCGACACGCGGCTATGCCGCGAGCGAATCATCGACGGGTTTGGCGCGGCCGGGCTCATTGCGGAAGAACTTGCAGATGCCGCGTTTCGATGAGCGGAGAAACCGGCACAATTCGCCGACCAGCGGCGTATCGAGGCGGCGCTCGATCAAATCCGTGGCGCTCGATACCGAAAGCCCGGTGCGATAGAGAAGATCAAAGGCCTTTCGCAAGGCCAATCGCTCTTCGGCAGACACCCGCATGCGCCGCAGGCCCACGACGTTGAGAAAAGCCACGACATTCGTCGCCAGGCTGCGGGTAATGCAGAACGGGGGCACGTCCATTTGCACGGCGGAACCTCCCGACATCATCGCCAGCTTCCCGACCCGAGTGAACTGATGGACCATGCAATGGCCGCTTAGAAATGCATATTCGCCGATTTCGGAATAGCCCCCCAGCAACACGCCATTGGCCAGCGTCACATTCCGGCCGACGCGGGCGTTGTGCCCCACGTGGCTGGAGGCCATCAACAGGCACCCGTCGCCGACGCGCGTCGTCGACTCAGGTTC
>DATGKC010000476.1:0-7271 GCA_035294845.1 Planctomycetaceae bacterium
GCGTTTTCGCTCGGGGGCAAAGAGCCCCTGAGCCGCCAGTTTTTCGCACAATTGACGAAACGCCAGCTCCAGAGTTCCCACCCCCTGAGGCAAAAGCTGCTCGACAGTGAGCTGATACGTGCCGCGCGCCTCGTAGACCTCGATCGGCCCCGCGGCAACGACTTCCAGTCCGTCATGGATCTCGAATTTCAGTCTGGCGGCCGTATTCCGCCAGACCACGGCGCGGACCTGCGCCGATTCGTCCTTGAGCGTCAGATAGATGTGTCCGGAGCCCGCGCGGGTGCAGTTGGTCACTTCGCCCAGAACCCAGACGAGCGGAAAATTCCCCTCGACGGAATCTTTGATCTGACTCGTGAGCTGCGAGACCGTGAGAATCGGCTGTTGCGCCATGGCTAAGACAGCACCACGTTCTGCAAATATTGCACTCCGCGAGCCACGTCGCCGGCACGATCGGCTCCTTGCGTGCGGTTCACCGTGGCCCAGCCGGAGTATCCGATTTCATCCAAAAGGGGCAACAGCTCCACCCATTCGACTTCTCCGCGCCCCAGCGCCGTTTCGAGTCCGCCCGCGTCGACGTCGGCGATCGCGTCGCGGGCCGTGAAATGAACCACCCATTCGTGCAGCGAACGCAGCGCCTCGACGGGCTGACTTCCCGACATGACGAAGACCGCCGGATCGAAGTCGATTCCGAGCGGCCCGGTTTTGATCGAAGCGATGAATTCGTGCAATGCCGCCGGCGAATCGTGCGGGGGCGTGATGGCCAGCGTCGAACCGACCTGGTTTCCGTGCCGGGCCAGATCGCCCAGGACGTCAAAGAGCAGCCGGTAAGATTTCGATTCTTTATCGGCGGGGATCTTGCCGATGCGCACCGTGAGCGCGGCGGCCCGCAACTGCCGGGCTTGCTCCATCGCGCGTTTGGCCGCGGCGACGCGAGCGTCAAGCTGATCTTCATCAAAGAACGAGCGCCGCGTGGGAAAAACGAGCGAAGCCACCGACAACCCCAATTCCTCCACAGCGTGCAAAAACTGCCTGCGCCCGGTGTCGGTCAACTCGATGGCCTTGAGCTCGTCTCGCGCATCGAGCTGCACGCCTTTGGCCCCGCAAGCCGCCGCCGCGCGGAGCGACTGTTTCAGCGGCAGACCAAAACATCGAGTGGCAACCGCGATTCGCAATGGCATAGATGGAACGCCCCGCCAAAGCGCGGAGCAATCGGCAGGAGCGGCACAATCGCTTCGGTCATCGAGCCGCTCTCGGCCGGCAGACGATGAACTACAAGATCATCCTATCGTGTCGAAGGCAGCGATTATGATAGTCGGAACCCTGACGGCAATCCACCTAGTGGCGGCGACCCTGGCGGCCTCGGCGGCGAGCGATTCGACGTTCGACAACGCCGTCGAAGTCCGCCGATTCAGTTTCGAACCGGCGGAAGACCGCGATTACGACCTGCAGCCGGACGACTGGTCGCGCCGGCGCGGTCCCGGATTTCCGCAATACGTGCGGGCAATGATCGACCGAAAAACGGCCTTCCACGGCAAGCAGAGCCTGGTGGTCGAGCTCAATGGCGCCCGGTTCGCCTGTTATTCGCCGCTCTTGCCAGTTGACGGTGAACACTCGTACGTCCTCCGCGGCAGAATTCGCAGCGAGGGATTGTACAACGACGCGGCGTTGATCTCGGTTTCGCTTTTGGATGCGACGCGGCGGCGAGTGCAAAGGCTGCTCAGCACGCCCGTCACCGGCGGTCACAGCCGCTGGGTCGCCGTCGATATCGGGCCGTTTCGGCCTGGCCCTGACGCACGCTTTTTGGTGGTCGGTTGCCACATCGCCCAGGGAGACAAAACCGACGTGCGGGGACAGGTGTGGTTCGACGATCTGTGGCTGGGAAGCATGCCGCTATTGGAACTTTCGCAGGGCGAGGGCTTGCACTTTCTGCAACCGCGCGAAGAAATTCGAATCCACGCGCACGCGCTGGGACTGGCCGCCGATCACCCGCACCAGCTCAAACTGACGCTCGAAAACGGCACCGGAGACGTGCTGGAGCGGGCCCAATTCGATCTCAAGCTCGACGCGCGAGGCTCGCCGGTCGAGCAGCCAAGGCCCCCGATCGATTGGGTGCTGCCGGCGCGCCCCAACGGCTTCTATCGCGTGGACGCCATTCTCGAGCGCGATGGGGCGCCCGTTCTCGCCAAAGAAACCAGTTTCGTGGTCATGGACAGCGCCCCGGGAGGGGCGGCGGGAGAGTTCGGCTGGTCGGTCGGCTCGGGCCCGGGGACGTTGGAACTGACCGAATTGGCCGAAATCGCCTCGCGATCGGGGGTCAATTGGCTCAAACTGCCGCTCTGGTCGGCAGGCTATGCCGAACAAAAAACCGACTTCTCGACGTCGCGAATGACGCTGTTTCTCGACCAATTGGACCAGCACGGAATTGCGCTCGTGGGGCTGCTCAGCGATCCGCCGGTGCAGCTTACCGACAAATTCGCCCATCACTGGGTCGGCGTCAGCAAGATTTTCACGATGCCTCGCGATTTCTGGTATCCCTCGCTGGAGCCGATCATCGCGCGACATTCGTTTCGCATCCGCCATTGGCAGCTCGGCGGAGAAAACGACGATAGCTTCGTGGGACTGGCAGCGCTTCCGCAAACGCTTTCGGCGGTCAAGAACGAGCTGGATCGCATCGGGCATGATGCGCGGGTGGGATTCCATTGGAAATGGGACCAGCCGTTTCCCAAGCTCGCTGCGTCGGATCACAGCTTCTTGTCGCTGGGAGGGCTCCCCCGTCTGGACGACGCCGAGCTGAGATCCAGCCTCGAGCGCACCCGCTCGCCGGCACTGTCGCAATGGGCGCTGGTTGTGCCGTTCACCCGATCAGAAAGGCCCGCCGCCGAGCGCGCCAGCGACCTGGCCCGGCAAATGCTGGCCGCCAAGCTGGCGCGGGCCGAGGCCATCTTCGCCTACGATCCCTTCGATCCCGAGCGGGGCTTGCTCCATGCCGACGGTTCCCCGACCGAGATTTACCTTCCCTGGCGCACGATGGCGCTGGCCCTGCGCGGCGCCGCCTACGTGGGAAGTTTCGAGATGCCGCAACAGAGCCCAAACGCCGTCTTCGATCGCGGCAACGAGATCGTGGTGGTGATTTGGAACTCGCAGCCGACGCGCGAAGAATTCTACCTGGGCGAGCAGGCGGTCGCTGTCGATCTGTGGGGCCGGCGGGAAAAACTGCCGGTGAACCCGCGTTCGTTGACGCAAACGATCGAGGTCGGGCCGGCTCCATTGATGATCCGGGGCTGCTCATCGGCGATTTCACGATGGCGCCTGGCGGTGAAATTCGCGAAGGGCCGAATCAGCAGCGAATTCGGACAGCACGAAGACGCCATTCTGGGACTCAATTCGTTTCCGCAGGGAATTTCCGGCAAGGCGACGATCCATTTTCCTGCCGGATGGGAAATCGAGCCCGCGCAGTGGACTCTGCAGGCCGCGGCAGGAGAAAACTTCAAGCTTCCCTTGCTGCTCACATTTCCCCCCGGCGCCGCCCTGGGAGAATTCCGCCCGTCGATCGATTTCGAGATTTCAGGCGACCGGTCGTACAAATTCAGCATGTTTCTTCCCTATCGATTGGGCCTGGGGGACGTCGATTTGACGGTCGTGAGCCGCTGGACTCCCGACGGCCGTCTGGAAGTCGAGCAGCGCATTACCAACAACACCGAGCCCCTGGAAGTGCTCGAATTCAATTGCAGCCTGTTCATTCCCGGGCAGGTTCGACAACGGCATTTCGTGACGCGCCTGGGCAAGGGGGACGATCAGCGCATCTATGTCGTGCCCAACGCCGAGGCGCTCCGCGGCAAAGAGCTTTGGCTGCGGGCCGAACAGATCAACGGCCGCCGCGTGCTCAATTATCACTGGAAGGTGGACGAGTAATCCGGCCGCGCCTACGATTCATTTGATCGAGAGGCGAATGTTTCGCGGCCCTCGCAAGCCGCGTGCGCTGCATTCGGGATCAATGAAAGGCTCCCGTAATAATCTTCCTACTTCCGGGAAGGCTCTAATATGCCTTGCGTGGCCGATGTCATCGCCTTCCTGGAACGCTTCGCGCCTCTGGAGTTGGCCGAAGAGTGGGACAACGTCGGACTCTTGGTGGGAGACAACCGGCGCGAAGTGCGGTCGGTGATGACTTGCCTCACGCTGACTCCGGAGGTAGCGCGCGAGGCAATCGAACGGCAGGCGGGCCTCATCGTGACGCATCACCCCGTTTTATTTCGCGCCGTCAAACGGCTTACCGCCGCCGACTCCGAAGGCCGGATGCTGCTCGACCTGATCGCGGCCGGGGTCGCCATTTACAGCCCCCACACGGCTTACGACAGCGCCGAAGACGGAATCAATGAGCAGCTCGCGCGCCTGTTCGGATTGACCGAAATCGAACCGCTGCGCCGAATGCCTGCGGCCGGACGCTGCAAGATCGTGTGCTTCGTTCCTCGATCGCACCTGGCCGAGGTGCAACGGGCGCTCTGGTCGGCAGGCGCCGGAGTAATCGGCGAATATTCGAAGTGCAGCTTCGTCGTGGACGGCGCCGGCAGCTTCGAAGGCTCGGCGGCTGCGAACCCCTCGGTGGGCCAGGCGGAGAGACTGGAAAGCGTTGACGAAGCGCGGCTGGAAGTCGTTTGCCCGGAGCAGCAGATTGCCAAGGCGGTTCGCTGCCTGAAAGAGGCGCACCCTTATGAAGAGCCGGCCATCGACGTCTACCCGCTGAAGGCGAGCCAATCGCGGCGCGGCGCGGGACGCACGGGGGTTCTGGCGGGCAAAATCGCTGAAGCCGGTGCGGCCAGTCGCCCCATGCCCCTCTCGGACTTTCTCGAGACGGTGAAGGTCAAGTTTTCGATCAGCCATCTGCCCTACGTGGGTGATTTGACGCGGCCGATCTCGCGCGTGGCAATCGCCTGCGGGTCGGGAGGCGAATTCCTTTCGGCGGCAATCGAAAAGCAGTGCGACGTCCTGGTGACTGGCGAAGCCCGCTTTCATACATGCCTGGCGGCCCGAGGCGCCGGCATGGGGCTCGTGCTCGCCGGCCACTATGCGACGGAACGCCCCGCACTGGAATATCTCGCCGGAATTCTGGCCCGCGAATTTCCCGACCTGGCGATTCGGGCCAGCCAGGCCGAGCGCGATCCGGTACAATGGAATTGATGCCGCGCGGATTCGCCTTCGGGCAATGGAGTTCAAACAATTGTACCGTCCCCCAGCCACGGCTCTGACATTTCGCGCCTTGCGGCTCCGATGCCCGCGCTGCGGTGAGAGCCGCATGTTTCGGGGCCTCTTTCGGATGCACGAATCGTGCGCGCATTGCGGCCTTAAATACGAGCGCGAACCTGGATATTTCCTGGGATCGATCTACATCAACTACGGCGTCACGGCGGTTTTGATGACGGCAGGCTGGATTGCCATGCGGTATGGCTTCGGATTTGCATCACGACATCTGCTCGTCCCTTTCGGCGTGCTGCTGGTAGCCTTCCAAGTCTTGTTTTTCCGATATGCGCGGGCCTTGTGGCTGGCAATGGATTGCCGGTTTGATCGTTCACTGTTTGCCGACCCGCCCCAGGAAAAATCCAATGCAAGACGATGAAATTGTTGAGGTCTATTCGGCCGCCGATCTGGCGCAGGCGTACTTTCTACGAACGCTGCTAGGGAATGAAGGAATCGAAGCCCGGGTTGTCGGCGATAAGATTTCGACCGGTCTGGGGCTTCCCCCGGTGGGCGAAACGGCGCCGTGCCTTTGGGTTCGAAAGACCGACGAGGCGAAAGCCCGTGAATTGCTCGCCGAATTCGAAAGGGTTCATGCGCGGCCCCATCCTGAAAACGAGCCGCGCTCGACGTGGAAATGCACGGCCTGCGGCGAGATGGTCGACGACGAGCTCGATCTCTGCTGGAACTGCCAGAATCCGCGAAAGCCGTATTAAATGTTCCGGGTGCGCATTCAAGAGCGCCGACGTGCCGCCGCGTGACGCGACTGCCGCGGCAGCCCGGCTGCCTGCGCTGAATTGTTCTGCGGCGACTCGGCAAGCGCCGTCAGGTATGGGCGGAGAAACTCCGGACGGTCGTTGCGTCCGCCCCGGCGGTAGTCGCTCCATATCGCGCCGGCGGCTCGCAGCGGGTCGCATTGCCGCTCGTCGACCAGGAAGTCGAACAATAGCTCCGCCAGTCGTTTGAGCGAGATGCCGTTCGTCCGGCGCGACGCGATGAACAGCCATTCGCTGAATCGCGAGAATGCCTCGAAAGGCAGATCGTCGGTCCAGATCAAAGGGGCCGATTCGATGAAGTTTCCGCTGTTGGCCACGAGGTCCCAATAGCGGGCGAAGCGCCGCAGTTTTTGCATCGCGGCATAGTCGATGAGCCGCGTTTGCAGGACTTCGTAGGGCGCACAGGGGCTGTAGATCATGCCCCATTCCCGGTCGTGGCGGGCGATGGGAGTGCCGCGCAGCCGCTTCAGCAATCCCACCTGAATTTCCTGCGGCCCCAGCGCCAATAGCCGGTTGAAACCGCTGGCGAAGCTGGTGATGGATTCTCCCGGGAGTCCGGCGATCAGGTCGGCGTGCACGTGCACGCGCGTTTCCGAGCGAAGCCAGCGCAGATTCTCTTCGACTCGCGCGTTGTCTTGCCGGCGACTGATGAGAGCGGCCACTTCGTCATTGAATGTTTGAATCCCCACCTCGAATTGCAACGCCCCCGCGGGAAACTGCCGGATCAATTCACGCAGCGGCTCGGGAAGCCGGTCGGGGATCATCTCGAAATGCAGAAACAGGCCCGGCTGCCAACGCTCCAGAAAAAAGGCGAGAATGGCGCGACTTGTTTTGACGTTGAGATTGAACGTGCGATCGACGAACTTAAACCGCCGCGCGCCGCGATCGAGCAGCGACTGCATCGCCGAAAGAAACGGTTCCAACGGCGCCTGCCGCACCGGCACATCGAGCGACGAGAGACAGAATTCACATTCATAAGGGCAACCGCGAGACGCTTCGACGTAGATCACTCGGTGAGCGATGTCGGCGGAGGTATAGAGTTCGTAGGGAAGCGCGAGATCGCTAAACTGCGGCAATGGGGCGGCGACGATCTTCGGCGGGCCAAGCGGCAACCGAGCATTGGAGCCGGCCGGCCTGGCTTCCAGAATCTCGGCGCAGACTTGCGGAAACGTGAGATCGCCTTCGCCCGTGATAACCCAATCGGCCAACCGCGCGATTTCCTGCTGCTCGGTTTCGTAACTGACTTCCGGGCCACCGAGCACGATT
>DATGKC010000477.1:0-3331 GCA_035294845.1 Planctomycetaceae bacterium
GTGGGGGTTTTCTGCTACGACCTGGCGGGCAAGATCGTCTGGACGAGGAAGCTCGAGCCACATGCCACGCGGGCCGGCTGGGGAACGGCCGCCTCGCCGGCGCTGGTTGAAGACCGGCTGTTCATCGTCAACGACAACGAAGAAAGCTCGTACTTATTGGCCCTCGACGCCGCGACGGGCGACGAGCTGTGGCGAGTCGAGCGCGACGAGCGGAGCAATTGGTCTACCCCCTTCGTCTGGCAGAACAACCTGCGCACCGAGCTTGTCACTGCCGGGACGAAGCGCGTCCGTTCGTACGATCTCGACGGCAATTTGTTGTGGGAGTTGGAGGGCATGTCGATCATCACGATCGGCACTCCGCTGGCCGACGAAGGACTTTTGTACGTCAGCTCGGGTTACGTTCTCGACCCGCGGCGGCCGATTTACGCCATCCGGCCCGGCGGCCAAGGCGATATCACGCTGCCGCCAAGTAAATCGAGCAGCGAAGCCATCGCCTGGTGCCAGCGGGCCGCCGCTCCCTACAATCCCTCGGTTCTGGCCTACCGCGGCCGGATCTACGTCCTGTACGACAAGGGATTTTTCGCCTGTTTCGATTCCCGGACGGGCGAGGTGATTTACGATAAACAGCGTATTCCCAACGGCAAGGCGTTTACCGCGTCCCCCTGGGCCTATGGCGGAAAAATTTTCTGCCTCAACGAATATGGCGAAACGTTCGTCATGGCCGCCGGAGACGAATTCAAAATCCTGCACACGAACACGCTGGGCGAAGACGAGATGTGCATGGCAACCCCCGCCATCGCCGGCGAGCGCCTCTTGATCCGCGGCGACACGCGGTTGTATTCGATCAGAAATCGCAAGCCAAAGTAGCCCGCACGCGGCCAACGAAAGCGCGCTGCCCTCGCTCCCAGGCTCTGCCTGGTAGCGCACTGCCCTTGAGGCTCCGCCTCGACTTGCCGCTGCTCGGCCGACGCGAATGAAAAGAAGAGACGTCGCAGGTTGGAAAACCTACGCCACCGCGGGGTAGGTCTTTCAACTTGCCCGAGCAAGCGAGACGCTTGCTCTACGTAGCATAAGCGTCTCGCTTGTGCGGCACTGCCATCAGCCTCGCCCAATTTGCGATTTGCAATTTTCATTGGTCAATTTGCAATTCCCCACTCTCGCTCCCAGGCTCTGCCTGGTAGCGCACTGCCCTCGAGGCTCCGCCTCGACCCACAGTCTGCACCGACATAGACAAAAAAGACGTCGCAGGTTGGACAAACCTACGCCACCGTGGTTTTCCAACCTACCCGCATTCTCAGAGGCACTTCGCCACCTGACTCGTGTTCCCCGGGTTCTCGCGGTATTCTGAAAGCCCAACGAAATGATCAGTCAACATTCACGACCGGAGGCGATATGACTCGCGCAAATTTCACCTTGAGGATTGCCCGCATGGCCACGATGATCGCGGCCGCGTTTTCGAGCGGCGTTGCGGTTGGAGAAGATGGAATGGTCCGCGTCTACATCGGCACCTATACCGGCGCAAAGAGCAAGGGCATCTATGTTTCACAGCTCGACTCTTCCAGCGGAGCGCTTTCGCCGGCCGAGCTGGCGGTCGAAGTCGCCAATCCATCGTTTTTGGCGATTCATCCGAGCCGCAAGTTTCTCTATGCGGTGAGCGAGGTCGCCGACGTGGCAGGAAAGCCGACCGGCGCCGTCAGCGCATTTGCGATCGGAGCGAAAACGGGCAAGCTGAAGCTGCTGAATCAGCAATCGTCACACGGAGCAGGTCCCTGTCACCTGATCGTCGACCGCAGCGGCAAGAATGTGCTGGTGGCCAATTACGGCGGTGGAAGCTGCGCGGCGCTCCCCATCGGCGAAGATGGAAAAGTGGGAGAAGCGACTGCCGCGATTCAGCACAAAGGGAAGAGCGTCAATCCGGCGCGGCAGGAAGGCCCGCACGCTCATTCGATCAATGTCGATCTGGCGAACCGTTTCGCATTCGTGGCCGACCTGGGACTCGACAAGGTGCTCGTTTACCGCTTCGACTCGACCAAAGGGCTGCTGGCGGCGAACGATCCGCCGTCGGTTTCGGTGGCGCCCGGGGCCGGCCCGCGGCACTTTGCCTTCCATCCTTCGAGCAAGTTCGCGTATGTCATCAATGAAATTGCCAACACGGTGACGGCGTTCGCCTATGACGCCAGCCGCGGCGCTTTGAAGGAAATTCAAACAATTACCACGCTGCCGAAAGATTTCAAAGAGACGAGCCACACGGCCGAAGTGGTCGTGCATCCGTCGGGAAAATTTCTATATGGTTCGAACCGAGGTCACGACAGTTTGGCGATATTCGCCATCGATCCCGGGAACGGTAAATTGACAACCGTCGGCTACCAGCCCACCGGGGGCAAAACGCCGCGCAATTTCGCGATCGATCCTTTGGGGACATTTCTGCTGGCCGAAAACTCGCAGAGCGACACGATTGTCGTGTTTCGGATCGACCCGCAGACAGGCGAACTGAAAAGCACGGGCCAGACGCTCGAAGTCGCTTCGCCCGTGTGCGTGCGGTTTGTCACGACGGCAGACTGAGGCGGAAATGGCGGAATTGCAAATCGGCCATTGAAAATTGCAAATGGAAGGAATCGGGCGGCCGGGTCGTTTCCCCGGTCTTGCGCCGGTTAATGTTCAAATCCCTCCCCCCACCGGCTAAGATGGACTTATCAAATTTGGTCCATGCGTTTTTATCCGGCAGGGGACGATGCGGCAGAGAGCTTATATTTCCAGGTGGCGCGATCGCGGTGCCGGCCGGCTGCTGTTGATTGCCCTTTCCTGCATTTGGCCGATCGCCTTCGCCCGCGCGCAGGCCGAACAGCCGACGTTGGCGGCAGGCGCCGAGTCGAGACAAAAAGCTGCTGCCGCCATTCTCGAACAACATTGCGTCGAATGTCATCGCGGGCGCCTGACGCGCAGCGGTCTCGATTTGACCACGCGCGAGGGGCTGCTGAAAGGCGGCGAGGGGGGGCCGGCCATCATCTCCGGCGACGCGGCCAAGAGCCGTCTCTATGAGCGCGTCACGCACGCCGCCCAGCCGGGCATGCCTTATAAGCGAGAGAAACTTGATGACAGCAAGATCGCGGTGCTCAAAGCATGGATCGGCGACGGCGCCGGCTATGCCGCGCCGCTGACGAAGGCCGATGGCCCCGATGACTGGTGGTCGCTCAAGCCACTGGCGAAGCCGCCAGTGCCTCGCGTGACTTCGGCGGTCGGCGCAGCATGGGTCCGCACGCCGGTCGATCAGTTCATACTGGCGCGACTCGAAGAGAAGGGCTTGGCGCCAGCCGGTCCCGCGCACAAGCGC
>DATGKC010000478.1:0-10623 GCA_035294845.1 Planctomycetaceae bacterium
GAGCAGCTTGAAGCGCTCACCGGCCGACCGGCTCGTCACTTCTGCTACCCGCAGGGGTTCTGGAACAAAGCGGCCTGGGAATCACTCGAGCGAAACGGAGTTGAATCGGCAACCACGACGCAGCACGGTCCCAACCTCATCGGCACTCCCGACCTCGCACTGCGCCGGCTTCTCGACGGAGAGAGCCGGACGCAGTTGGAATTCGAAGTCGAGACCAGCCAGGTGCGCTGGCTCGCGCACGTGCTTGTTCATTGGGGCCGATTCGCGATTCCCAGCGAGAAGACCGAACCCTACTTCGACACTTACAACATTTTCTGATCGGGCGCCTGGCGGCCAGCGCCGGCTGTTATGGCGCGACTTATGGAAGCCGCATGACGATCAGCGATCCCAATAAACAATTTCGAGCAATAATCCTGTGACAACACGTCAGGCCCTCGTCGAACCCGCGAACGTAAAGCTCGTGCGAACCGATGAATCCGGAGAAGTTGCTTCGGCAGAGCCGGTCATCGCTCAGATCATGATCACGCCACACCGCGGCTGGCATCTGATCAATTTCGCCGAGCTGTGGCGCTTCCGAGAATTGTTGTATTTTCTCACGTGGCGCGACGTGAAGATCCGGTATAAGCAAACGCTGCTCGGAGCGGCGTGGGCCGTGCTTCAGCCTTTCATGATGATGATCGTTTTCACGGTCTTTTTGGGACGGATGGCGCACGTATCGTCGGGCGAGTTCCCTTATCCCGTGTTCGCCTATGCGGGGCTCTTGCCCTGGATGTTCTTTTCGACCGCGATCGCCAACGCCGGACAGAGCGTCGTCGGGTCGGAACGGCTGATCACCAAAATCTACTTTCCACGGCTGGCAATTCCCATGTCGTCCGTCGGCGCCGCGCTGGTCGATTTCCTGATCGCTTTCGTCGTTCTTCTGGGAATGATGCTCTGGTACCGGATCGTGCCATCATGGAACTTGCTGATGGTCCCGGTTCTCTTGGCGCTGTTGACGCTGGCGGCGGTCGGAGTGGGAACGCTTTTGGCGGCGCTGAATGTGGCGTATCGCGATTTTCGCTACGTGATTCCCTTTCTGGCGCAGTTGTGGATGTTCGCGACGCCGACGGTCTATATGGCGACTGCCGACGAGTCGTCGCCTGCCTCATCGCAACAGATCGCGGCTGTTGATGCAGAAAACTCCGCCGATCCGCAGGCGGCCGCTCATTCCCGCAAGTCCGCCGACGAGGGAGCCGTTCCTGACGACATCCAGAAACTGCTCAACCTCAACCCGCTCACAGGTCTTATCGGTGGGTTTCGCGCGGCGACTCTCGGCGGCGAGATCGGGTGGAAGCAGCTCGGCTATTCGACGGTCGGCGTCGTCGGTCTTTTTCTCGCGGGATGTCTCTATTTTCGTCGCGTCGAAGATTCATTCGCCGACATCATCTAACGCCGCCATCCTCTCGGAAGCATTGTCGTGACGCCAGTCATTCGAATCGAAAACCTGTCGAAGCTCTACCGCATCGACCACGCTGCGCCGCGGCGCGGCGGGGGTTACCGGACAATCCGAGAAGACTTGGCCCGCCTGGCGGCGGCGCCATGGCGTCGGCTGACCCGGGCGTGGGGCGCCAGGGCAAATCCCAATTCCGATACGACCGACGACTTTTGGGCGCTCAAAGACGTCTCGTTCGACGTCGAACCAGGCCAGGTGGTGGGAATTGTGGGGCGCAATGGCGCCGGCAAATCGACGCTGCTTAAGATCTTAAGCCGCATTACTCCCCCCACGTCGGGAACGATCACCATCAATGGTCGCGTCGGCAGCCTTCTGGAAGTCGGAACCGGGTTTCATCCCGAGCTGACGGGCCGCGAAAATATCTTCATGAACGGCAGCATTCTGGGAATGAGCCGCGTCGAGATTCGCGCGAAGTTCGACGAAATCGTCGATTTTTCCGGCGTCGAAACGTTTCTCGACACGCCGGTCAAACGCTATTCCAGCGGCATGCAGGTGCGGCTGGCATTCGCGGTCGCCGCGCATCTGGAACCGGAAATTCTGGTCATCGACGAAGTGCTGGCCGTCGGCGACGCATCGTTTCAGAAACGTTGCCTGGGCAAGATGGACGCGGTGGCCAAATCCGGACGTACGATCCTTTTCGTCAGCCACAACATGGCGGCCGTCGAGTCGCTGTGCAGTCACGGGGCCGTTTTGAGCTCCGGCGAGTTGGTGTTTCACGGCGATCAGCGGCAGGCCATCTCGCACTATATGAACGGCGTCGAAAAAGGTTCGGCACAAGGCCGCTATTGCCTGCCGGATGATGAGCGCGATGCGATCTCTGACAACGACTTGCGGATCACCGAGGCCGTGGTGACTTCATCCGGCGAATTTCAGCCGGGCGGGTATCCGATCGGGGCGCCGCTCGAATTTCGCGTCAAGTGCCGTGCTTCGGCGCCTGTCTATTCCCCCATCTTGGGAATCGGCATCGACAACAGCCTTGGCCAGCGCATCACAACGCTCGATTCGAAGTTCGATCCCAAGCACCTGCCACCGGAAACCATCTCCGGCGAGTTCGAATTCATCTGTACGGTCGGCGGGCTGGGACTGGTTCCAGGCGAATATACGGTGAAATTGGCGGCGAAGGCGAATGGGATGGCGGCCGAAGTTCTGGAAAACGCGTTCTCGTTCAATGTGAATTCGAGCGACTACTTCGGCAACGGCCGTCAGCCCGGTCAAGGCGTGCTAGTCGTATCTCAGCATTGGAAGATCGCGAAGTGAGTCGCGAATGAATAAACCTGCAAGAACCGCGCTGCTTGTGGCGCACACATTCCCGCCGATTGCGGTGGCCGGTGTGTTTCGCATCCTGCGGTTCGTGAAATATCTGCCGGAATGGGGCTGGCGGCCCGTCGTGGTCGCGTCGCCCCCCAGGAACGCCGAAACAGGCTGCGATGCCGGCCTGCTTGCCCAGGTTCCAGCGTCGACGATCGTCGATCGGCCTCAAATGTTCGACCCCGAGGCTTGGTTGGGCAACCTCGCGCGCAGAATTCTCGGGCGTAAATCGTCAGCCGGCGGCGACGCTGCGGTCGCTCACAGTGTTGCGGCGGCGCGGCAGGGACCCAATGGTCATTCTCTGGCGCCTCCCGCGCGAAGCGCTCTTGAGACGTACCTATCGCGTCTGCAAGAACTTCTATTTCGCACGCCCGATGAAAACGTGTGGTGGGTCCTTCCGGCGGTTCGCGCCGGCCTGCGAGAAATAAAGAGGACGAATCCCGAGCTGATCTATACGACCGGACCGCCGCATAGCACGCATTTGGCCGGCCTTCTATTGCATCTGGCGAGCGGCCTTCCCTGGGTCGCCGACTTTCGCGACCCGTGGAGCCGGTTGCCCTGGGGCCAAAAGCGAAATCTTTGGGGTGCGCGGCTATTGCCTTACATCGAAGCCGAGTGCGTCCGCCATGCTTCGTGCGTCATTCTCAACACGGGCCGCATGGCCCACGATTTTCAGCGGCACTACCATCATTTTCGCAGATCGAAGTTCGTGGCCCTGCCCAACGGGTTTGATCCGGAGCTGCGGTCGGTCGTCGGCGAATGCCTTAAGGACCAGAAAGGTGGCAGCCGGCGAAAAGGCGCCGTGCGGCTGTGCCACGCCGGAACGTTGTATCACCAACGCGACATCCGCGCGCTGGTTGACGCGGTTCGACAGTTGAGCAAATCAGGTGTGACGGTGCACTTTGAGAATATCGGATTTGGCGGCGTCAATTCGGACGTCGAAGCTTATGTCAGAGAATCGGGACTGGCGGAGTCGATCACGTTCGAAGATCCCATTCCTCACCGGGACGTGCTGAAGCGCATGGCTCAGTCCGACGTGCTGGTGGTGATTCAGCCCAATAACGAGCTGCAGGTGCCCGGCAAACTGTATGAGATGATGCTGTTCGCCAAGCCAATGCTGGCGCTGGCCGATGAGGGAGAACTGGCCGACCTGGTTCGCCGGTACGAACTGGGTGAAGTGGCCAGATCAAGCGACGCCAATGATATCACACGCGCCATTGGCCGGCTGGCCACGGCCGGACAGGGGGATTCAAAAGCGAGCCGCAACGGGCGCACACTCGATGCGTTTGATGGACGGCTGCTGACGAAACGCTTGGCTGCGATATTTGAGGGCGTCGTTCGAGACTTCGGGCATGCCGATATCGAGCGCGCGGCAGCAAGAGACGAGTCGCACGATGCGTTCGTTGAAGTCGATCCTGGCGAGCCGGCCGCGCACGGTTCATTCGACGAAACGATCCACGAGCGACCTCGTTTGGCAGAAGTCCACCACGGTACGTAGCCGATTTTCGGCGGCGTGCTCACCACAAAAACTGAGACCGATCAGAGGTTGATCTTCATGCGTATTTCACTGGTGGCAGGCGCCCGCCCCAACTTCATGAAGCTTGCGCCGCTCGTGACTGCGCTCAAGAATCGCTCGATTCGACCGCGAATCGTGCACACCGGCCAACATTACGACGAGAAGATGAGCGAGGCGTTTTTTGACGACCTGGGAATTCCGACCCCGGACGTGAACCTCGGCGTGGGCTCGGGGTCGCACGTTTTTCAGATTGCCGAGGTCATGCGCCGTTTTGAAACCGATCTGTCGGAGCACCCGGCCGACGCGGTGGTCGTGATGGGAGACGTGAATTCGACGCTCGCAGCGGCCTTGGCGTCGCAGAAGTCGGGGATCCGCGTGGCCCACGTCGAAGCGGGTCTGCGGAGCTTCGACCGCACCATGCCTGAAGAAATCAACAGAATCCTGACCGACGCCATTTCTGACTGGCTCTTCACTTCCGAGCCGTCGGCCGAAGTGAACCTGAAGCGCGAAGGGATCGATTCCAGCAAGATTCATTTTGTCGGCAATGTCATGATCGATACGCTGCTGGCTCATTCGGCGCGGGCGCGCGAGCTGCAATATTGCCGCAAGCTCGATCTCGCCGAACAGAAATATCAGCTCGTCACGATGCACCGGCCGTCCAACGTCGACCAGCCCGAACGCCTCGAATCGATTTTGCAGGCGCTGCGTCAGCTCGGTGAAGAGCTGCCGACCGTGTTTGTCGTGCATCCCAGAACGCGGCAGCGCCTCGAAGAGCCGCGCATGAAGCGGCTCGTGACAGGGGGCGGCTTCATCATGATCGAACCGCTGGGGTACCTTGCCATGCTCAGCCTCATGCAGACGGCGCGCATCGTGCTCACCGATTCGGGAGGCATGCAGGAAGAGACGACCGCGCTGGGAATCCCGTGTCTCACGCTGCGCGAGAACACCGAGCGGCCGATTACGGTCGAAGAAGGCACCAATCAACTGGTCGGGTGGAAGACGGCAGCCATTCTGGCCGCGGCGCGGCGGATTCTCGACGAGCCGCCCAAAGCCGGCAGAATCCCCGAAAAATGGGACGGGAAGGCCTCGAACCGCATCGTCGACGTCTTGTCGCAACTCGAAAAGAACTAGGCGAACGAATAATGTGTGGAATTGCCGGAGCGTTTTTCAGCCGCTCCAAGCGAACGGTCGACCGGGACCTCGTGGCCCGCATGTGCTCGAAAATCGTGCACCGCGGGCCCGACGACGACGGCATGCATTTCGATGCCGAATTGGGCATGGGCATGCGGCGGCTGAGCATTATTGATCTCGACAGCGGCCGGCAGCCGATTTTCAACGAAGACGGGTCGATCGGAGTCGTCTTCAACGGCGAAATCTATAATTTTCAGGAGCTTCGCCAGGACCTCCAGTCGCGCGGACATGTTTTCGCGACCCGCTCCGACACCGAAGTCATCGTCCATTTGTATGAAGAGTACGGCGATCGGTTCCCCGAACGGCTCAACGGCATGTTCGCCATCGCTCTTTGGGACAGCCGCCTGCGCAAGCTCGTGCTGGTCCGCGATCGCATTGGCGTCAAGCCCTTGTACTACTCCTGGACGCGCGACGGCCTGGTGTTCGGTTCCGAGCTCAAGTGCCTTTTGGAACACGACGATCTCGATCTCGACCTCGACGGGCAGGCGCTCTACCACTATTTCACGCTCAACTACATTCCTCACCCGTTCTCCATTTACCGGGGCGTGCGGCAGTTGCCTCCGGCCGGCCGCCTGTCGGTGACCGGCGATTCACTCAAGATCGATCGTTACTGGGAGCTGCCCCGTCGCATCGACCGCACGCAAACTCGCAGCGACGTAATCGACAGGTTGCGCGAGCTGTTGACCGATGCCGTGCGAATTCGCATGGTGAGCGACGTTCCCGTGGGCGCTTTTTTGAGCGGTGGGCTCGATTCGAGCATCGTCGTCGCCCTCATGGCCCAGCAGAGCGCCAACCGCATCAAGACCTTTCATATCGACTTCGACCAGCCGGAAGACAGCGAAAAGGCCTTTGCGCAGGCCGTCGCCCAGCGGTACGACACCGATCACCACGAGCTCGAGGTCCGGCCGTCGGCCGCCGACATCCTCGACGATCTGGTCCATTATTTCGACGAGCCGTTTGGCGATTCGTCGGCGGTCCCGACGTACTATGTCTCGCAACTGACTCGCCAGCATGTCACCGTGGCCCTTTCAGGCGACGGCGGAGACGAAAGCTTCGCCGGATACAGCCACTATCGCCGGGTGCTCGCCCGGGCCCGCCTGCCGCGCATGGTTCGCCGAGTGCTCGGCGCCGCCGGAGGAGGCATCGAGTCGATGCTCCCCCGCACGGCTCCCGGCCGGCGATTTTTGCGCGGACTGGGAATGAGCGACTGGCAGATTTTCACCGTGGGGACGCAAGAGTTGGAGGCGCGTTCGATTTTTTCCCGCGATTTCCTGGCATCACTGGGCGAGGTATCGACATTCGGCATGCTCGAACCCATCTTGCGCGCGGCCGACAGTTCCGACCGCCTGGCCCCGCACACGTCGGCCGACATCGCCCACTACCTTCCCGATCAGGTGCTCACGAAAGTCGACCGCATGAGCATGGCCCACTCGCTGGAAGTTCGCGGTCCGCTGCTCGATTACCGCATCATCGAGCTGGCCGCCTCGCTGCCGGCCGAGTGGAAAATCGCCAACGGCGACTGGAAGGTGATCTTGAAAGAGGCCTTTGCCCGCGACTTGCCCGACTCGGTTCTTAAGGCTCGCAAGCGCGGGTTCTCAATTCCGCGAGAACGGTGGTTGCGGGAAGACTTGCGCCACGTTCTTGATGATGCGATCAATGATGCGGATATCGCAAGCTGTGGCATCTTCAACATGCGTGCCGTCCGGGGGCTGTACGTCGAGCACATGAAGGGAGTCCGCAATAGGGCCGCGCAACTTTGGAGGTTCCTGTTTTTCGTTCGTTGGTGGCGGCGACACATGGCGGAGCGGCATATGCCGCAGGCCGCCGCGCTGTCGGGCGTGCCATCGTAGTTTCACCGGGTGCCAAAGGCCATTTATTTTTCGCCTCGGCGGTTATCAATCCCATCTCGGTAAATTTCGCAGTTCATGCCTGTGGAGCAAAGCGCCATTCCCGAAAGTCCGGCCGAAGCCTTCGTTCGCGCCCGACCTTTGCGCGTAGCTTTTGTCGTGCACACGTTCGAAGTCGGCGGAATCGAACGCAGCGTGGCGCGCCTGGCCAGCCGCATTGACCGGCGCCGCTTCGAGCCGCAGATCGTCTGCCTCGACCGCAACGGCCAGGCGGCCCAATGGTTGGAAACCGACGACGTGCCGATTTTTGAACTCAAGAAGCGAGCGGGCAATGATCTGGGCCTTGTCTTCCGCCTGGCCCGGCTCTTGCGCCACGAACGAATCGACATTGTGCATTCTCACAACTGGGGAACGCTGGTGGAAACGAGCCTGGCGCGGCGGCGGGCGCGAGTTCCCGTGCACGTTCATGCCGAACGTGGCACCGTCTTGGGAAGCGTCGAAATTCGCGGACTGCGGGGGTTTTTGCGGGCCGCCGCCATGCGCTGGGCTGTGAATCGCACGTCGGCAGTCGTCAGCAACGCCGTCGCGGTCGCCCGCCGCGCCGCCGGAATTTCGGGACTGCCGCTTGAAACGATTCAGATCATTCCCAATGGGCTGGACGCGCCGGCTGCCGTTTCGGCATCGGCAGTGCGAGAGACAAGATCGCGCTGGGGTCTTCCGCAAGAGGCACGGGTGGTGGGGAGCATCGGAAGGCTCGCTGAAGTCAAAAATTTTGCGAGCGCCATCACGGCCATTTCACAACTATCAGAGGCCGATTCCAACGTCCATTTGCTGCTTGTAGGAGATGGGCCCGAACGGACGCGCCTGGAAGATCTGGCTCGCACGTTGGGCATCGCGCACAGAATTCATTTTGCCGGATTCCATGACGACGTGAATTCATTTCTGGCGGCGATGGATGTGTACATCAATTGCAGCCATAGCGAAGGGATGAGCCAATCGCTCGTCGAAGCGATGGCGGCGGGCTTACCGATCATCGCCACCGAGGTGGGAGACAATGCACTTTTAGTCGGTGGCGAACGCTCATGCGGGGTCGTCGTGCGACCGGGCGACCCAGAGGCCATTGCCGCCGCCATCAAGATGCTGACAAACGACGCAGAGCTTCGCGGCGATTTTGGGCGCCGAGCCCGCGCACGATTTGCCGAACGCTACAGCATGAGCCGCATGGTGGAAAGCTATGAGAAGTTGTACAGCAGCATGTATCGCATAAGCCCGCGCCCTGGGCTCAATTCCCGTTAAGATCGAGAACGCGCCGTGAACGGACCGGCCTTCATTTGGCTTTCGTTGTTCGCCATCCTGACGGTGCTGGCGTTCACGAGACCAGCCTACGGCATCAGCTTGTACATGCTGTCGTATTTTGCCGCGCCCATGCTGTGGTGGTGGGGAAAACTGTCGATCGGCGGCTTTCGCTGGAACCTGCTTAGCAGCCTGATTTTGGCGGCAGCGGCGATCGCCGGAGGCTTCGTGAACCCGAGCAAGGGGGGGTACGCCGCCGAATCGAAAAAAGTGAAATTCATGTGCTGGATGATGGTGGGCATCGCCGTCAACGCGACGTTCGTGCACTTTGTCTTTGCTCCGAATCGCAGCTATAGCGCCATCTGCTATGAATTGCTCGTCAAGTACGTCGTTCTCTTTTTCTTGATGATCATCGCCACGCGAAGCGTGAAAGACTTCCGCATTGTGCTCTTATCGATTCTGCTGGGCGCCAGCTACATCGGTTATGAAGTGACGTTCAATAACCGCGGAAAGATTCGGAAAAACCGGCTGGAAGGCGTGGGCGCACCGGGCGCTTCACAGGCGAACGAGCTGGCCAGCCTGATGGTCACCATTTTGCCTTTGACCGGCGTTTTCCTGCTGTCCGACCGTTGGCGCGAAAAGATCATTACCGTGCCGATCGGCGGATTGCTCGTCAACGTCATCTTGCTGTGCAACAGCAGAGGAGCGTTTCTCTCATGCATCGGCTCGGCGGCAGTCTTTCTGGTTGTGACGCCGGCAAAACAACGCAAGGCGGCAATCGGTATCGTGATGCTCGGCTCCCTTGGAACGTGGATGTTGATGGGTGACACGCGCATCGTCGACCGTTTTATGACGATTTTCGCCAGCGAAGAAGATCGCGACGACTCGGCCGCAGGCCGAATCGATTACTGGAAGGCGGGCCTCAAAGTCATCGGCGAGCACCCGATGGGGACCGGAGGCAAAGGCTTCAACAAGATCTACGGCCCCCCCGCGATTCGTGCGATCACCAACAAGGACTTCGACTCGCGCTCAGTGCACAATGGCTACATCTGCGAAGCCTGCGAATGGGGAATCCAAGGCGGGCTGATGAGGCTCGCTTTCATATTCACCGCGATGTCGCTCATGTTTGAAACCAGTCGACAATGCAGCCGTCGGAATGACGCTATGGGATCGGTTCTCGGCGCCGCGTTCATCTCGGGGACCGTCGCCTTCTTGATTACGAGCTTCTTCGGCGACTACGTCGACAATGAATGGGGATATTGGGTGGGAGCCCTGTCGGTGGCTTATGGCCGGTTCTACCTCGACAAATCGCCGACGCCGGCTGACGCCACGCCCTCCCCTTTTGAGTTGTCGGCAGTGCGCCCGAGTTATGCGCCTTTTGGGCCCGGTTACAATTTGCCGCTTCGTCCGGGCCTACCTCGCTAGACGAGAGACAACGAGCCAGAGATGACCACCGCCGAATCGAATATGCCCTTGACCGCAAGCAGAGCGCACAACGAATCGCCGCCACAAACCGTTTCGCCGAGCGACGAATTGAAAAATGCGCAAAGCCGCTACCTGGCGGGGGAACCGCGTGGGCGCGTGTTTCGCGACCTCGTTGTGAACTCGATCGCGCAATCGCGCCGGAATTCGCGTCCCTCGATTCTCGACATCGGCTGCGGGCACGGGTTTATGGGAGACACGTCGCTTCAGCATTCGATCATTTCGCAAGGCGCTCATGCCGTTGGTATCGAACCGGATGCCGAGATCGAAGTCTCCCAAGTATTCACTGAGGTCCACCGAACGACATTTGAACTGGCACCCCTGGCCTCCGGCTCGATCGATGTGGCCTATGCCACGTTCGTCCTCGAGCATGTTTCTGATCCCGCGCGGTTCTGGGGCAAACTCTATGAGTGCCTGGCTCCCGGAGGCGTCTTCTGGGGATTTACCGTCGACGCCCGCCATCCTTTTTGCTTCGCGTCGCAGACGATGCAGAA
>DATGKC010000479.1:0-7942 GCA_035294845.1 Planctomycetaceae bacterium
AGATTCATTTGCTCGCGGATCGCCAGGACAATCCCGCCTTTGGCGGTGCCGTCGAGCTTGGCGAGAATCAGTCCGGTGCAGGAAACCGCCTCGGAAAAATGACGCGCCTGGCTGATGCCGTTTTGCCCGGTCGTGGCGTCCAAAACCAGCAGCACCTCGTGCGGCGCCCCGGGGATTTTCTCTGAGAGCACCCGCTGGATCTTCGATAGCTGCTTCATCAGGTTCTGCTGCGTCTGCAAGCGGCCGGCCGTATCGACGATCAGCACGTCGGCGTTCGTTTCCAGGGCCTTGACGCAACCGGCGTAGGCGACGGCGGCGGGATCGGAACCGCTCGGTTTGGTGATGATTTCACATCCCAGGCGCTGACTCCAGAGAGTCAATTGCTCGACGGCGGCAGCGCGAAACGTGTCGCCGGCCGCAAGCACGACGGTTTTGCCGTTCTTTTTGAGCAGGTGCGCCAGCTTGGCGATCGACGTCGTCTTGCCGACGCCGTTGACTCCGGCCACCAATATGACCGTGGGCCCCTGGGGAGCCAAATTGAGCGGAGAAAGTGGATCGTTCACATCCCAGAGCCGTTCTTCGCCCCCTTTGAGCAGCGTTTTCAGTTTGGCGCGCACGGTTGCCAATAGCTCGTCGGGGACGATCGTTCGTCCCAAGTGCTTCTCTCTGAGCTCATCGACAATGGCGGTGGCCGACTTGACGCCCATGTCGGTGGCGATGAATCGGGCGTAAAAGCCCCGAAGCATCGTTTCGGAAAAGATTTCTCCGGACTTAAGCAGGTCGCGAACGTCGGTTCGCAAAATGTCTCTGGTCTTCTTCAGACCCTGCTTCAGCTTGTCAAAAAGTCCCATGAGCTATCCAACGGTCTTACACACAAAATGCCGGACGATCTGGCATGAATCGCCGGCGAATGTCAACCACTCCGGAAGGATCATAAGAGGCGGCCAAAATACCGGCAAGGGGCCGCTTGTAACGCCATCCGCACGCAAGATTCAGATTTCTCACAGCGCTCCCGCACAATTCGGTTGTGGCAGCATAGGCCGGTGCTTACCATAGTTGCTGGATTTTCGCGACCACTGCTGCCCAATTCGGGCGGCCCTGACCAGGGAATGAGAATGTCGTCACCGCGCTATCACTCGGTTCTCCTTTTCGGCGCGCCGGGTGTGGGAAAGGGAACGCAGGGCCGAATTCTCGGCCAGATTCCAGGCTTTTTCCATCTGTCGGTGGGAGACGTGTTTCGCGCCCTCGACATCAACTCGCCCGACGGCAAGGAAATCTACAAATACAGCTCGCAGGGCATGCTCGTTCCCGACGAGACCACGATCCGCATCTGGAAGAGAAATCTCGATGCGCTCACGATTCTTTCGCTCTATAAGCCGCACGAAGACCTGCTGATCCTCGACGGCATCCCGCGCAATCGCCGCCAGGCCGAGCTGGTCGAAGAGCATATCGAGGTCTTGAAAGTCGTGCACCTGAAGTGTTCGAACACCGAGGCGATGGTGCACCGCATTCGCCGCCGCGCCATCCGCGAAAATCGCGTCGACGACGCGCACGAAGACATCATTCTCAAGCGATTTCACGTCTATGACGAAGAGACCAAGCCTGTGCTGGAATATTATCCTAAAAAGCTGATGGCTGAGGTCGACGCGATGGGCTCGCCCGCCGAAGTCTTGCTGAATGTCTTGAAATGTGTCGTGCCCGTTCAGAACGCTCACTTTCGGCACGAAGATATCTGAGTGTGCTTAGATGGCCGACAAATATCCCGCCGGCGCCGAGTGGTGGAACCGCGTCTCGGGTCTGGCGGGCAAAATCCTGGGGAAGGCCGATGAACCCAAGCCCGATGCCGACGCCGGCGAGCCCCAGGCGCTGACGGTCGAGCAGCGCAAGGCCCAGGCCCTTGATGTGCTTCGCAACCTGGTGGCCGGCGGCAAAGGCAATGCGGCTTTGACCTTGTACCACAAGACGGTCGAAGTCTGCGAACGCTGGGAGCTTCCTGAAAAAGAGCTGTTGCATTTCACCGAGCTGCTCTGCAACGAAAAGCTGTGGAACGGCGCCGTGCCGTTTCTCGAAAACTATCTCGAGCGTTTCGAGAAGCGCGTGATTCCGGTGCGCTTGCGGCTCGCGAAGATTCTGATTGAGCAGCAGCAGCGGCCCAGTTACGCCGCGCGCATCCTCGCCGAATTGCCGCGCCAGGGACTCAGCGAAAAGGAGCAGAAAATTCGCTCGTCGCTCGAGCAAAAGGCGCAAAAGATGATCGACGATGGCGTCCTGGAATTGGAAGGACGCGCCTGGTAGCGGGCGTCGCCCGATCAGCCATCGCTCGATCAACTCCCGACATGTCTCCGACGCTCTTTGTGATGCGAGCAAGTTACGAGGGGGTGGCCCGTCCGTCCCGAAGGGCGGGCGGGTTCCGCAGGAACAAGAGGTCATGCCGTTCGCGCTCCTGGCAGGACGACCTTTCGCCAATCTTGCGGCGCCGCGCGCCGCCGATTTGCGATCGATGACGCAACCGAGCTGAAGCGGGGTGCCGCGATCAGTAAATGAACGCACAGGGCGCGGCCTCTTGTCGCTAACGCGACCCGGCCGGTGCTGGCGCACGCGGCCGGGCCACCCGACTCATGATGCTTCGGGTCAGGATTCGCGACTTTCAGCCGCGGGATCGTTTCAGCAGTTCTACGGCTCGATCGGTTCCAACACGGCCCTGACGTCGCTTTCGGCGATGTCGTCGACCAATTCGGCATGTCCCATGCGCGCAGGCAGAACGAAACGCAGCCGGCCGGAAACTGCTTTCTTGTCGAGCCGCATGCGCTCGACAACGTTGTCAGAATTGAGCTTGAGTCCCTCGGGCAATTCGGTCGGCAATCCCAGTGCCTCCAGTAAGGCCGTTTGACGGCCAAGCGTTGCCTGGTCGATGCGCGCCAGTCGAAGAGCGAGCCTGGCGGCGTACGTCATACCGATCGAGACCGCCTCGCCGTGCAGCAATTGGCCGTAGCCGGTCAGCGCCTCGAACGCATGGCCGAATGTGTGGCCGTAATTCAAGACAGAGCGCAGGCCGGTGCGCTCAAATTCATCGCGTTCGACGACGTCGGCCTTGAGGCGGCAACTGCGGGCCACGACGTGCCGCAGCACTTCGGGCAGGCGCAGGTTCAGCCCGGCGACATTCGCCTCGAGATATGAGAAAAAAGCATCGTCGAGAATGACGCCGTACTTGACCACCTCGGCCAGACCCGAGCGATAGTCGCGCACGGGGAGCGAGTCGAGCACCGACGTGTCGAGAAAAACTCCCAGTGGCTGATGAAAGGCGCCGATCAGGTTTTTCCCCTGCGGATGGTTGACGCCGACTTTGCCGCCGACCGAGCTATCGACCTGCGCCAAAAGCGTGGTGGGCACCTGCACGAACGGCAACCCGCGCGCGTAGGTGGCCGCCACGAATCCCGCCAGATCGCCGATCACTCCGCCGCCGACGGCGACCACGACGGTTTGCCGTCCGGCATGCATGGCCACCAGCCGATCGTAGAGCTCCGAGGCCGACGCAAGCGATTTTGTCTCTTCGCCCGGTTCCAACACCGCGACCTCGCAGTGGTACCCGGCCAGGTGCAGACTGGCCCCCACGACGCAGGCGTGCTTGTCGCAGACATGACCGTCGGTGACCAAGAGCACGCCGTTTCGGCCGCCGATGATGCCGTGCGCCTCGAACCACTGTGCCAGCCGCTCGGCAAAGGCCGGCAATTGCCCGGTAGCGATCGCAATATCGTAGCTGCGTTCGCCCAGCGCGACGCGCACGACTTCGTCGGATAATCCAGGACTCGCGAGGCCGGTCATTCCCACTCGATCGTGCTGGGGGGCTTGCTGCTGATGTCGTAAACCACCCGGCTGACCCCGCGGACCGTGTTCGTGATGCGCGTGGAAATTGCCTGCAGCACCTCGCTCGGAAGAGGATACCAGTCGGCCGTCATGAAATCTTCGGTTTGGACGGCACGCACGGCCACGACGTCGTCATACGTTCGAAAGTCGCCCATCACGCCGACGCTTTGCACAGGCAGCAGGACGGCGAACGCCTGTTGCACTTTGCGATAGAGCCCCGCCTTGCGCAGTTCGTCGAGCACGATTGCATCGGCTTTGCGCAAGACCTCCAGTCGCTCGGGCCGAACCTCGCCCAGGCAGCGCACGGCAAGGCCCGGTCCGGGAAAGGGATGCCGCCAGATCATTTCTTCGGGCAATCCCAGTTCCACCCCCAGGCTGCGGACTTCATCCTTGAACAAGTCGCGCAAGGGTTCAATGAGCTCGAACCCCAGCTCGTCGGGCAATCCGCCCACGTTGTGGTGGTGCTTGATCGTCGCCGCCGGCCCATCGACGCTGGCGCCGCTTTCAATGACGTCGGGGTAGAGCGTCCCCTGGGCGAGAAATTTCGCGCCCGAAATCGATTCGGCCTCTTTGCGAAAGACATCGATGAAGACCCGTCCGATCGCCTTGCGCTTCTGCTGCGGCTCGACGAGCCCTTTGAGCTCAGAAAGAAACCGCTCGCGCGCATCGACGACGTGCAAATCAGTGCGAAAATGCTCGCCGAAACTGGCGCGGACGGCCTCGTTCTCTCCCAGTCGCAACAGCCCATTGTCGACGAAAATGCACGAAAGCTGCCGCCCGATGGCCCGAAAAAGCAATGCCGCGACGACCGACGAATCGACTCCGCCCGACAGACCGCAGATGACGCGCTGATCGCCCACGCGCTCGCGCACGGCATGCACTTCTTGCTCGATGAACGAGCTCATCTTCCACGTCGCTTCGCAGCCGCAGATATTGCGGACGAAATTCCCCAGCAGTTTCCCCCCCTCCTGGGTGTGCGTGACTTCGGGATGAAACTGCAGGCCGAAAATCGGCCGCGAATGATGTCGAACGGCTGCCGCCGGGCAATCTCCGGTGCTCGCCAGCGCGTGCCACTGCGACGAGAGGTTCTTCACCTGGTCCCCGTGGCTCATCCACACGCAGAGTTCCGACGAAACGCCTCGGAACAGATCGCTCTCGCCCAGCACTCGGCAGGTTGTGCGGCCGAACTCACGGTTGTCGCCGGGCGAGACCTCGTTCCCCAGCGCGAGACAGGCGACCTGCATGCCGTAGCAGATGCCCAAGATCGGGATGCCCAGGTCGAAGATCCGCGGATCGGGATGCGGAGCGCGCGGCTCATACACGCTGGCCGGCCCGCCCGAAAGAATCAGCCCGCGGGGGGCCAGCTCGCGGATGCGTTCGACGGCAAGATCGTGCCGCACGAGCGGACAGAAGACGTTTTGCTCGCGGACCCGCCGCGCGATCAATTGGGCGGTCTGCCCACCAAAATCGAGGACGAGCACAAGATCGCGGGCGAGGGCCGAATGCGGGGCGGAAACGGGCGCCGGCGTTCCGGGTTGCCGACTCGCGCGCGTCGAATCGGGGGGAACCAGAGAATGCTGCATCATGATCGCCACGCCCGCCGGGTGCCAACCTGCCGGCATCAGGTTTTGCTCAGACTGGGCTCGACAGGACTTGAACCTGCATGCTGTTGCCAGCGCCAGCCCCTCAAGCTGGTGTGTCTGCCAATTCCACCACGAGCCCGAATAATCGTGCTGAAACTTAGAGTATAACGGCCAATTCGACCCCTGCAACCATGCTTACGTCTTGACAAGCGCCCCCTTCAAGCAGCAGATTAGAGAGACCCGCGGCCGGCCGGCAATTGATCGTCCCGCGGCTTCAAAACACCCCCTTCGAGGCAGCTCTTGTGTTCGCGCAACTTGTTCCAGTCCACGGTGGCGATCCGATCACCATCGACAAGGACGTGACCGTCGTGGGGCGGCAGGCCGAACACTGTGATATCGTCTTGGATCGCAAAAGCGTCTCGAAAATCCACTGCATCATCGCCAAGACCGACGGCCTGTTGTTCGTGCGCGATCTCGACAGCACCAACGGCACGAAGGTAAACGGGCAGCGAATCATTCGCGGGGCGCTTTTGCCCGGCGATCAGCTTGCTTTCGCGGGCGAAAAGTTTCGCGTGCACCTGGGCCCGGCCCCCGCGGCTCCGCTGCCGCCTGCAGCCGAAAGGACCGAAGCTCTGCCGGCTTTTCCCCCGCCCGCGTCGGAACATTTCGACCCCGCCTCGAGCAAGTCGAGCAGCGTTGAGCGGATGGACGACGACGGCGTCGCCGGCGATCTTGTCGAGTAAAAAGATCGAGTAAAAAAGAGACGGTTCCGGCGTCGGCCCTGTTGGGGGAGGGAGGGGATAGGGGAAGTGAACTTTTGGGTAGGATGTTGTTGTGCAACAGAGAGGTCTCTCAGGTCTCTCTGTCTTTTCAGCCCGTGCGGGACGGTCTGAACACACTTCGACTTAATTCCCCCGGGGTCAGGACCTGCCGGAACCGTCTTGGCTCATGCCGATACTCGCAATTGCATCTCCTGGGCGTTGAGCGCCACGATGGATATTCCATATTGTTCGGCCAGGCGCAAGACCGCCTCCTGGTCGAGCATGATCGTCTTTTCACTTTCGATCGCCAGCACTTTGGCGCCCGCCTCGTGCATGGTGTGAATCGTCTGCATGCCGATCGTGGGCACGTCGAACCGCATGTCTTGCTGAGGCTTGGCGACCTTGACGACGGTGAATCCGCCTTTGCGGCACAATTCGCCGCCGCGTCGAATGCACTCGTCGGTGCCTTCAATGGCTTCGATCGCCAACACGGCCGTGTCTTTGACCATCACGCTCTGACCGACATCGAGCCGTCCCATTTCCTTCGCCAGCTCCCAGCCGAAATTGATGTCTTTCCACTGTGCCGGGCTGGGTTTGCGTCGAGTCAGAAAGCCGTGTTTCACGAGCAGCTCCGAGCAATAATTGAGGGCCGAATCGAAGCTCAGTTGATCGCGCTCGAATTCGCGGATCACCGCCAAAAGCAGCGTGTCGTCTTTTTTGTCGCGCGTCGCGTAACGAAACCACATGTGCAGCGTTCGCCAGTCGGGCAAAAGCCGCCAGAACAGATACCGGCGCAAGAGCTGCTTCTTTTCGATCTTGCCGGCCATGACGATCTTTTGTACGCCGGCCCGGCGATAGAGCCTGATCCCCCTTCCGATGCGGGCCAGCCGAGCCGTCGCGAAATCGTCGCAATGCTGGGCCAGCTCGTCCGAGGCCAGGCCTTCGATCCCGATGCCGAAAATTCGTCGCCCGCGTCGGCGCGCGGCCTGCGCAAACACGATGGGAAATCGTCCGCTCCCGGCCAATAAGCCCAGGGGGCGCTCGGATGCCGTCGAATCTAGCGGATGTTCGTCCATGAACGTCATTCGATCGTCAATTCCTGGCGGCCTGCGAAGTCATGAGCTCAACGAGCCGCGAAAGTTCCTCGACGCGGGCTTCCAAATCGCGCAGCGATTTGCGCATCTCGGGGACTTTACGCGCGGACATCACGATTCTTAGCTGTTCCTGCTCGGGACGAGCGGGGTAACCAATCTGCGTATCTCCCTCGGGAATATCTTTGTGCACTCCGGCTTTGGCTCCCAGAGTGCAGCCCCGCCCCAGGTGCACGTGGTCGGCAATCCCCACCTGCCCCGCGCAGCGCACGTAGTCGCCGGTGGTGACCGACCCGGCCAGACCCACTTGCGACGCGAATGCGTTGTGCCGCCCCAACTCGCAGTTGTGCGCGATCATCACCAGGTTGTCGAGCTTGGTTCCCTCGCCGATCACCGTCGCGCCGATCATTCCCCGGTCGATGGTGCTCGCGGCGCCGATTTCGCAATCATCTTCGATTTCGACCCAACCCAATTGCGGAATTTTCTCAAACCGCCCCTCGCGAAAGCGATAGCCGAAGCCGTCGGCTCCCAGCACGGCCGACGCATGCACAATGACTCGCCGCCCCAGCCGCACGTCGGCGTAAAGCACGGCATGGGGATACAAAACGCAGTCATCACCGATCGCACAGTCGCGACCGACGTA
>DATGKC010000480.1:0-6142 GCA_035294845.1 Planctomycetaceae bacterium
CAAACCAAGAAAGCAACCCAAAAACATGCACACATGACAACCTGGCAGACGCGACTGCCGCAGGCAGGCCGCTCTCCCTCCGCGCGCTGATCAGTCGCCAAATGCCTGCCCTTTACCCGATCGGCTTCGCTTGTTTAAGGGGCTAGTGAAAGCGCCCGCGCTCAAGAGCTATACGGACGAAATGCGAAGAACGCTGCTGCGGCAAATCGTGGACATTCTTCGGGCCGATGACCAATTGAAGGAAAAACAGGTCTTCATCGGCATCAAGGGCCGGCTCACGTATGGCGCGGTCCAGACGCCCCCCGGTGCCTTGGAGATCGGAAGTGCCGTCCCTGAGTCGAAGCTCTACGATTTTTACGGACGTGCCGCCGCGCCGGAAAGTGTGGCTCTCGCCGGCAGACCGCCCGGCGACAAAGATCATCTCTCGACTCACGTCCCCGCGCGCCGCACCGATGCGAGCGGCGTCCTCGGCGAGGCGAATGCCGGCGCTCAAGAGCCCCCGCGCCATGCGGCCGGCGGCGTGCAGGATGAGCGTCCCGATAAAGAGCAGCGCCGTCCCGATGAGCCCGCGCCCGTTGAATCGCGCGAAGAGACAACGGCTCCCACCGCGAAGACAGCAAACGCACAAGCCGTAAAGACACGGGAAGAAGTGTCCGCCGCCGCGAAGAAAAGAAGAGAGGACGCGGAGGCCGAAAGGGCCCGTCGGTCGTCGAAACGCGAGATGGAAAGAGCCGAGCGAAAGAAGCAAAGTGACGAGCAGGCGGCAGAGCGGAAAAAACGAAACGACGAGCAGGCGGCGGAACGGAAGAAGCGAAGCGACGAGCAGTTGGCGACATTGATGCTACAAACCGCCGAGTCGCAGCGCAAAGCTCGCGCTAACCGCCTCTACCGTAAGACGCTCCGGGAGATCGTCGACAAGTACCCGGAAACAGAGGCGGGCAAAAAGGCGAAAGATCTTTTGAAATGATCTATCGTCACTGTCCAGACCGCTTGACGAATGCGGTCCAAGCCGGCCGCTCTTCCTTCCACTCGATTGCCTGCTTTTCGACCGCGGCCACGGTTGTCGGGCCGAGCGGTTTTTGCGGCGACGAGTCGTTGACCGGCACAAAACCGCCGAACGCGAAGCCGGGGACGCTGTTGAAACTATAAGCTCCGGGATAGTTGTGGCATACCGTACACGACGCACGGTTGGTCTCGAACGGCATGCTCCGCTCGGGAAACGTCCCCTCCCTCGACGTCTGGTCGAACTCATCCCAGGGGTGGCTGTTGAAGCCTGTCTTGAAGTCCCGTTCTCCGGAGACATCCCGCAAGCCACCGGCCGTATCCGCGAACAGATCAATTCGTCGGAGCTGAAACTCGAAGGACGCCTGCCACCCTGACGGAGGCCTGCGGCTTGAGGCTTTAGCGAGAACGTCTTTCGTCAGGGCTGGCGTATCCGTCGTGACGACGCGGATTTGGACCCCTTCGGTCAGGGGGCTGGCTGCAATGCGGCGATTCACGTCGATGAGGAGAGCGCGGCGCACGAGTGCGACTTCAGTCCCTTTGGGCCAGACCGGGAAATTCGTCTGCGGGAGGAACGACGCCGCGTGCTTCGTCGTCTCATCGGTGTTGGGGACCAACGGGTTGTCCAGCGAGGCCAGTTGCTTCAGGAAGTCGAGCGTTTTCTCGCGTCCGCCGGGCAGTTTGAGAAACACAAAGAAGACGGAATTGGCGAACGGGTTGGTGCCGCGGTCATCGAGGTGGAATGGAGCCGACGGCCCGTTTGCTGGGCCGACACAGACCCACGGGCCTGCGCCATCAAACAGGTCGGCCGGCAGGTACGCTTGCTCCGGGTTCTGGGGATCAAAGCGGTCGGCGTACTTCTTCGAGGTGACGGCTTGCGCGTAGTTGTCCGGCAGTTTGGCGATCTGCGGCGGAGTCAGCGCTAATCGGCGAATCACGTTATCAAGCGTTTTTTCGAGTCGCCATCGGGCCTCGGAGTCGGGTTTAGCCGACAGCCAACTTGAGACGAGCCACAGATCGCGCTGGAGTATGGCCCTCTTCATGGGGTCGTCAATCAGCTTCTCGCCGCTCTCGCGCTCGAATTCCTCTAAGACCGCGACCGCCCGCTCTGCCGATTCCCCCTGGAGCAGGTGGACGGAATCCTTCCACAGCAACGGCTCCAGCCGATCGGCGCCGTAATTCTTGCCGTCCGGCCCCGTGCGGACAAGAAGTGTGCCATGCAGGCGGTTCCAAAGGTGGTCAGCCTTGTCGGCATAAATGGCAGGAACGTCGGGCGGCGAACCTTTTGGGTCCGCGTTACCCGCCCTGCCCGACACGCAAGCGACGACCGCAAGAGGGCAGAACGTGAAGGAAATCAGACGGATGTGAGCAGCCATCAAGCCTTTCTCTCAGGAAAAACGAAAAACTCACCGGCCGGCAGCGCTGCCAGGCTTATTCTATCCGTCGCAGCCCGATTTCCCAATCTCTCGCCGCTCGAGTTCAGTTGATCGATAACGATGTCGGCAGGCATTGTGCCAGGCGGCGGTCGATGAGCTCGCGATCGAAGGCAGAATTGGTTTTTTGGCGAGCCGCTTCGAGGTGCTGACGGGCACGGTCGAAATCGCCGGCGCGGCGATGGAGTTCGCCGAGCGTAGCCTCGTAAAGGTGGTAGTGCCGCAGGGCCGAGTCGTGGGCCGCTTCCGCCAGCGCGCGAATCCCCGCGCGCGGACCATCGATCTGGGCCACGACGATCGCCCGATTGAGCACATACACCGGCGAACGATGAATCGCCAGGAGCGCATCATAAAGGCGCAGGATCGCCGGCCAGTCGGTCTGGGAGTAGCTTTCCGCCCGACAATGATGCCAGGCAATGCCTGCCTCCAGATGAAACGGGGAGATCGCGTTCCCTTCGGCCGACTGATCGAGAAACTCCCGCGCACGCTGAATCAGCCGCCGATCCCAACGGCTGCGGTCTTGCTCCTCCATGAGCAGGACGAATCCGCGCTGATCCAGTCGCGCGTCGAGGCGCGCGGCGTGGAACAGCATCAAAGCCATCAGGGCATGCGTCGCGGGCGTGCTGAATTGCCGATGGGAGCAAAGCAGGTGGCAGAGCCGCGCCGCCTCTTCGCAGAGCTCGGCACGAATGGCAGTTTCGCCTTCAGACGAGCTGTAGCCTTCGTTGAAAAGCAGGTACAGCGCCTGATGCACGGCGTCGAGTCGTTCGGAAAGCTCGCTGTCGGTGGGCGGATCGAGCGCAATTTTATGGTCGACCAGGTCGCGAGTGGCGCGCTGCAGGCGTTTCTTGACCGTCTCTTCAGCCAGCAAGAGCGCGCGGGCAATTTCCGAATTGCCGAAGCCGCACAGGGCCTTGAGGGTCAGGGCCAACTGGTTCTCGCGCGCGAGCCGCGGGTGGCAGCAGGCGAACATCATTCGCAACTGGCTGTCTTCGATCGCCGAGTCGAGAAACCAATCGTCGATGCCGTCGGGCTGCGCGGCGGCGGCATCGGCCAACTCGCGCATCACGCGCCGGCCGATGTGGTCGCGCCGGAGCGCATCGAGGATTTTGTTTTTGGCGATGCGATGCACCCACGCCGACGGGTTGTCAGGGACTCGAATGCGCCACGCCTGCAGGGCATCGAGCAGGGTTGCCTGCACCATGTCTTCGACGAGGTCGAAATTGCGCCAGCCGAAGATGCGGGTCAACACGGCCACCAGCCGCCCGGCCTCGAGGCGGAAAAAATGCTCCACGAGCGGAGCCACGCGTTCCGGCGCTGCGAGGTCGGGGTTGGTCACGTCCGGTTATTGCTTTCGCTTCAGCTCAAAGACGACGGTCCCGGCTGATTTGCCGTCGTCATAGTGCGTCCATTCCGATTTGAGGGTGTCTTTGTTCACGAATGTGAAGGCGACGTCGTGCATGTGCATGTCCTTTTCCGACTTCAAATTCGTTGCGCGCACAAACTTGAACTCAATCTTCTTGTCCTCCCCCTTTCCAGAGGCCTTCATTTGAGGCTGATTGCCCAGAGCGCAATAGTGGGTGAGAACCAGGTCGTCCCCATCGCGATGAATGACCGTGACCATTTCGTGTTCGGTGCCGGGGAACAGAGTCTCCACCACGGCGCTGCCGGCCGAGGTCACCTTGTAAGCCACTCTCACTTCGATCCCCGCATTGGGCCCTTTCACTTCCTTGCCGACCCATTCGCCCGCAAGCTGTTTGAATTGCTCGAAGGCGGCAAGTTTGCCGTTGGCTTCGTCTTTCTTACTGTCTTGTCCAATGACCGGGGCGCTTGCCCAGGCGAAAAAAATGAAAAAGGGGAGTGTCGATTTGATTGTCATGGTTCTCTCCTATGAGAAGTGTTCGTCCCATCGGGATGCCATCGCAAAAAGTCGAAAATACGAAGCCGATGTCTCAATGCTTGATTCCAAATCCGGCCATGGGTCGGACCTCGACCTTGCCTCCCAGCAGCATGCCGGGGCAGCCTTTCGCGAGTTGTGCAGCGGCATCGAGTGTGTCGGCTTGGACAATCGAAAACCCGCCCACGATCTCTTTGGATTCCACGAAAGGCCCGTCGGTGATGACCTTTGCCCCGACGACTCGGCCTTCGCCCGTCAGCGCATCGCCTGCATCGACCATCCAACCTTTCTGCATCGCTTCGCCAATCCACTTCTCCCATTTTTGCATGTGTTGCTGCATCTCTTCGGGCGTCAACTTGGCGGTGGCTTCGCCGGCGCCGCGATAAACAAACAGAAACTTGGCCATTTGCATGCTCCTTTCGAGTGAATTTCCTTGTCGCCGACCGCGCGCCGCAGTCCGGCGATCACAGGAATGACGAATGAGCTCGACGAATAGGGACAAGAAAATCGCGATTCTCCCCAAATTCCCGAGGAAACACCAGGAGGGAGAACCAATCGCGGGCATTACCGGCAGAAATGCGATCCACTGCACGTTTGTCGCGGTCCCCTGCTGAAAAAGTTCGGTGCCGGCGGTCATGGAACGGCCCAAATTTCGATGACCCTCTCGTCCGTCTGGGGCCCGACCTCAGCATCGATCGCACCATGCTCGTCGTCCGATTCAAGGAATTGTCAACGTGGACTTCATTGGCGTCCTGTCGCGCGGCTTTCAGGTCTCCCTCGTGATCCTCAATGAGGCTAAGAAGCCGCGCGATATCGGCGGAACCTGCCAATTCCAGCTCGTGAACTTGACGCTCGCTGAGGCTCCAGGTCTTTTGCGCCGAATCCAGCTTTCGGCGCAAGATTTGGTCCAGGTGAGTGCGAATGGCGGGAATGGGATTCGGCCGCTTGGTCCCGAACAGCGATTCGTCGACGTCCTCGACATTCGCGGGACCATCCGCGAGGTATTGGATGATCTCCGAATTGTCAGAGCCAAGCCGCGCATACCACCGCAAGGGGGACCCCGCGCGCGATACGGCAAGCTCGATCAGCGGACTGTAGGGCGCCGAAACGACCCTCCTTGGGACCATGCGGCAACCCGCGAGCCAGCATGCCGGGCCAAAGCTGAGGACGTACAGCACCGGCCCGCCGAGCAAGAACCAGATGGCCGTCCTCTTCGCCCATCTCTCGCGCCGATTGACGATCCGCACCGTCAGCCAAACCGCGATTGCGGCGTATGCGACAGCCAAGACCGGCAGGACCATTGCCATGCGTTAGACAGGGGACAGGGGACAAGACATCGCAATTCTCTCGAATTTCAAGAGGAAACACCAGGAGCGCGAAACCAATCGCGGGCATTACATGCAGAAATGGGAACCACTGCACGTTTGTGGCAGCCCGTCGCGCGAGGATTGCGGAATGCCCGAGGCGCGGACGATCGTTTGTCGTAATTGGGGGCGCAAGAGATCGTGGGTTCAAATCCCGCCGTCCCGACTCAACGAGACAGAAAGCCCTTCGGCGAGAACGTCGAAGGGCTTTCTTATTGTGGGGACAAGAGTTGCGCCATCGAGTCGGCAGTTCAAAAAGACGATTTCGAGGATTCGACGCTTCGCAGCGTAATCGGCGGTAAGCCATTGTTGCCGAAGCGTTTGCGAAAGTTCAAAAACTTTCGCCGCCAACTCGGCCGTTTCATCGTGAGAGCGGTCCAGCACATCCAATTGCAGTTTGATCGAAGCCAGCCGGTCCCGCATTTCCGTGCTCTTGCGTGCGAACG
>DATGKC010000481.1:0-2059 GCA_035294845.1 Planctomycetaceae bacterium
CCAACTGGCTGTAGCCGCCCGAAAGAAAGATCCAGATGACCGATTTGGCCCTGGGTGGGAAGTGCGCTTTGCCGAAAGGTGCAGCACCGGGCGCCGGCGTGTCGGCGCGCGCGGCTCTGTCGCTGTGGAGCATCGAGCCCAGGGCCAGACCGGTAAAGCCCATCCCCACGTCGGCTAGAAATGTCCGCCGCCGGATTCGACCGCACATCGGCCCGGAATGCATGTGAGGGATTCTCATGATCGAATCAAGCCTTTGCGTCGCGCGCGGGATTCAACTCCAAGATCCAGATTATTCCCACCGATGGCGTGGCAATCCCAGTGCAGGCAACTCCAGTCGAAATTGAGCGGCGTGGTCGATCCTTCGTGTTGCTGGGCGGTGATATGGTCTACCTGAAATGGCAATGGGTCCAGGTGCAACGGCATCCGACAGTATTCACAACGGCCGCCCGCGCGTCGGCGAACGTAATCGAATCGCCGCGGGTGCCCGGAGTTGTCCGTGCAGCACGCCATTGATTGTACCAAAACACCGGCCTATGCGGCAGACGACAAATTGTTGTTCGTGTCGATGGTATCACGCGTTAGAGCCATCCATCAATCCGGAGTTGTTTGGGCAGGCTGGGTTTACTCGCACATTACTCTGGCGGGGACCCGCAATTAGTTGCCCGATTCGGCGATATCGATTGCCCTGGGGCCGATCAAGCGGGAGGGGGTCGGTTTCGGCCTGGGCTTCTCCGTCCGTGTCGGTAGGACCCCGCTCGTGCCGGACCGGGCACTGGGCGAATACAGATGGGGCGACATGGCGAGCACCCAATTCTGGATCGCCCCGCATGACGCCTTGATCGTGATCGCCCTCCAGCAGCACCTGGCGTTCAGTCCGGTTCCGGAAATGACAATCAAACCGCTCGTCTACGACGCCATTGTGGAGTGAGGATTATTTTCGAGAGGTGCCCAAAATGCCCATATCGGCCGCCGCCTGTGTGCAATTGAAGCGGCATGGCGCGGCCTCTTGTCGCTTCGCGACCCGACCGCTCTGGCGAGACGGTCGGGCCACTCGGTGCTTGTCGAACGACGTCGAAAACGGCACTTGCACCACAGGTCAAATATCCAGGTCTTCGACGAGATTGGCCTCGCTCATGATCACGTCGTAGCGTTGCGAGGCGTCTTTTCCCAGAAGTTGCTGGAACGTCTTGTCGGCCTCGAGCTGGGCTTCGATATCGACCCGCAGCAGGATCCGCGTGGCCGGGTTGAGCGTCGTTTCCTTCAGGTCCTTCGAGTCCATTTCACCCAACCCCTTGAATCGGCCGACGTCGTATTTGCGATTGGCCGGAATCGTCGCCAGGATTTCTTCTTTGCGGTCGTCGGTCAGCGCGTAGTAAATGTCTTTTCCCACAGTGACACGAAACAGCGGAGGCTGCGCGAGAAACACGTGTCCGCTGCGGATCAGCTCGCGCATATGCCGGAAGAAGAAGGCCAGAATCAATGTCACGATGTGATTGCCGTCACTGTCGGCATCCATCAGCAGGATGATGCGGTGGTATCTGAGTCCTCGGATATCGAAATTCGGGCCGATCCCCGTTCCCAGCGTTTCCACCAGGTCTTTGAGCTCCTGGTTATCGAGCGTCTTGGCCGTGGCCAGTGATTCGGTGTTGAGGATCTTTCCGCGCAAAGGGAGCACGGCCTGCGTGCGGCTGTCGCGCCCCGTCGCGGCGGTCCCGCCGGCCGATTGTCCTTCGACGATGAACAGTTCCGATTCTTCGGGTTTGGTGCTGCGGCAGTCGATGAGCTTGCCGGGCAGTGCGTTCCGCCGCGTCGTGGGGGTCTTGCGGCGGACTTCCGTAGCCGCGTCGCGGCTGGCAAGGCGCGCACGGGCGGCCAGCACGATACGGCCGAGAACGGCATCGGCCAGCGTCGGATTGGAATTGAACCAGTTTTCGAGGGCCGGGCGGACCAGCGCATCGACCTGGGCCGTCGCGTCGGGATTATTGAGCCGCTCTTTCGTCTGCCCCTGAAACATCGGCTCGCTCAGGAAGACCGACAGAATGGCGACGATCCCTTCGCG
>DATGKC010000482.1:0-4213 GCA_035294845.1 Planctomycetaceae bacterium
CGCCGAGAGACTCCTCCTACGTCCTGTTGCTGCTCCAGACCCAATGCCGGCATGATGAACGGCCCCCGCAAGAAAAACCGCGACCTCAAATCGCCCCAATCGCCCGGTTCGTTACAGTCTAACACTCGGCCGGCGTGATGAAAAGAATGTCGACTGCGAAATGCCGCGCGGTCGTGGCAACGATTCCTGTGCGATATCGGGAGAATCGACCCGTGTTCGCCGCAAAAACTGGCGCAATTCCCGGCCTGCAAGTGGTTGCCGCCAGCAGTGACGATTACGACGCCGGCGCGACGTGCGCCCGTCGCAACAGCTCATCGGCCCAAGCCACATCGGCATCGCGCAATGCCGATTCAGGGGGGAGCGAATAGTTCACAGCCCCGCGCCGGTATGGCCCGCCTTCGTACGCTCGATCGAAAACGTACTGCAAATCGAGAGGAACGTCATCGGTTCCCGTGCGCAAAGGAACGGGAATGCAGGGAAGAGCGTCCCGAATGGCCACGGGGAACACGTGATATCCAAGCCCCGCGCCGTGTCGAAGCGACGCCCTGCTCACGAGGACGAGATAGTCAGGCGCGGGTTGGAGGCGACTGACGAGCTCGGCAACGTTGACGTCGCCGAGCATGCGCTCGCCCGTCCTCAGCAGGTCGATCTCGATCAGGTTGACGTCGCTATCAAGAACCTCTCGCTGTTTGTTCTCATAATTTTCCCGATCGACGCCGCGGCGCTTGTTTGACGGGCTGAGAATCTCGATCAACGTGACGAGCTTATGGCCTGCATCGCGAACTTCCACGAAATGATGGCGCAACGGCTCCCGAAACACCGTGACGTCGATCGACTTCGAGATTTCCGTCCGCGGTTCTTGCAACGTGGCGGCCGCCGTGCGCTGGTCGCCTGGCCGCCACGATTCCACCACGCTCACGTCCGGCACGATCGAGATGCCGCCCGCTTCCTCGCCGACGATTCCGATTTCCGGGCGCATCTCCAGCCGCGCATAAAAAGGCGCCGGAAGTTTTTGATTCAGGAGATTTCGAATTTCTCCGGCGAATGCGTCGTGGAAATCCGGCCAGATGGCGGTAACTTCCAGGTACGGATCCATTCCCGGAAAGGGGGAACGCATGTAGCAGCTCTCAAGCGCCGATGATTTAGATGATTACCGATACTACCGCTTTCCAATTCGCCAAGCTATTGTAGTCTCACGGGTCATTCGTTCGCCGCGGGGTCCATCGCAGATGAAAGTGCTGGTCGTCGGTCAAGGGGGACGCGAGCACGCGCTGGTCTGGAAGCTGGCGCAGTCCCCATCGGTCTCGCAGGTCTTTTGCGCTCCCGGCAATGCGGGGACGGCCTTCGACGGCACGAACGTCGATATCGGCGCCACCAACATCGACGGATTGGTGAAGTTCGCCAAAGCCGAGAGCGTTGGCCTCACCGTGATCGGCCCCGAAGGGCCCCTGGTCGCCGGAATTGCCGACGCCTTCGAGCGGGAAGGCCTGCGGGTATTCGGTCCGTCGCGATCGGCCGCCGAGCTCGAAGGGAGCAAAGTCTTCGCCAAAGAGTTGCTTCGGCAGGCGACAATCCCGACGGCCGAAGCGCAGACGTTCTCCGACGCCGAATCGGCCGAGGCCTACATCGCTGATCGCGAAGAGACGGCGCTGGTGGTCAAAGCCGACGGCCTGGCGGCAGGGAAGGGGGTCACCGTCTGCGCCAACAAAGCCATCGCCTTGGATGCGATTCGCCGCATCATGCGGCAAAAGGAATTTGGCGACGCCGGCAAGCGGATCATCATCGAAGAGCGGCTCGACGGCGAAGAGGCGAGCATTCTGGCCCTTACCGACGGCAGCACGATCGTTCCCCTCGAAACGTCTCAGGATCACAAGGCCGCCTTCGATGAAGACCGGGGCCCCAACACCGGGGGCATGGGGGCATATAGTCCCGCTCCTCTCATTACGCCCGCGCTCATGGACCAGATTATCGGGCAGATTCTGGTTCCCACCGTGCATGCCATGAAGAAGCGCGGTCGTCAGTTCAAAGGCGTGCTGTACGCCGGCATCATGATCACTCACCAGGGACCGAAAGTGCTGGAGTTCAACACGCGGTTCGGTGATCCCGAGGCGCAACCCTTGCTGATGCGCCTTAAGACTGACCTGGCCCAGGTATTGCTCGCGGTCGCCGATGGGTCGCTGGCTCTGCTGCCTCCGCTCGAATGGGATCCGCGGCCGGCCGTCTGTGTGGTGATGGCCTCGGCGGGATATCCGGGAGAATATGAAAAAGGGTTCCCGATTCGCGGTTTGGATGAAGCCGCGCGCCTCTCGAATGTGAAGGTGTTTCACGCCGGCACCGAGCTTGCGGGGGGCCAGCCGATCGCCAGCGGCGGGCGCGTGCTGGGAGTGACGGCCCTGGGCGAGAATATCGGCGACGCCAAGCTGCGGGCTTACCAGGCGGTCAAATGCATCCGCTGGGACGGCGCGTGGTGCCGCCATGATATTTCGGATAAGGCGCGCAAGCACGGCCCCGGCGCGGCGGAAGGGTAGCCGAACGCGCATAGCTGAAATCGCGTAGCTGAACTCGCCAGAGTTTAGACGAACGGCAGCGCGGCCCTGAATTCTGGGGAATTCAGCTACAGCGACGCCCTGAATGCTGACGAATCCTGCTACCCTCTGAACTCTGCCGAGTTCAGCTACTTCGGACTCTGGCGAGTGCAGCGAGCGATTGTGAGAATCATGGGCTGATTTCTTCCAGGCGTCACTTCTTCGCCAGATACTTATCAAACCAGTCGGCGATGATGGTGAGGTCTTTGCCGAGATCGGCCCATCCGTGCCCCGCTCCCTTCTTGACCACCAGCTCGCACGGGACGTTGGCCTTCTTGAAGCCTTCAATAATCAGCTCGGCCTGCTGAATGGGGACCAGCGTATCCGCGTCGCCGTGAATGATCAGCGACGGCGCGTCGTCAGAGCTCACGTGATAAACCGGAGAAATCAGCTTGCCGATCTCAAGCCGCTTGCTCTCATCGGTGACTGTGATGAACGAGTTGGTGCTCTTGTCAAACTCCCGGAAATCGAACGGCGCTCGGAAACCCGCCAGAATCCCATTGCCCAGCGCGATCTCGCCAGGCTCGCCATAATTCAGGAAATCGGTCGGCGGAAAGAAACAGCCAACCGCCTGCACGCGGCTGGAAAAGCGGTCGACGGGGTCCTGCGCGTCGGCTTTGCCGTCCGTTCCGGCCGTCCCCTGCATCAACGACAAATGCCCCCCGGCCGAGCCGCCCGTGATGCCGATGCGATTCGGATCGATCTTGTACTGCTCGGCGCGGCTGCGAATAAAGCGGACGGCGCGGTGCATGTCTTCGAGGACTTCCGGAATGGTGAATTTCGGCTGGCTGCCGTGCACCACGGCGAACACCGTGTACCCGCGCTTCAAGTATTCGGCGACGAACAGGGGGTTGATCGACTGGTGGGCCGAAAACCAACCGCCGCTGACCGCCCACACGACCGCCGCCCCGTTCGCGTTTTCCTTGGGCGCAATCACGTCGAGCGTGAGCGCGGTTCCATATTTGCGGCCGTAGATCACGTCTTCGGTGCGCGTGAAGGACTCCTGGTCGGCGGCCAGCGCCGTCGCCGGAGCGGCGGCCACGGCGAGAAGCAAAGAAACAAGAGCAAGCGTTCGGATGCGGCTAATCATGAGCGACTCCGGCAATGATGCGGGATTTTGAAGCGACGCGAACAGACAACTGAAAAGCATACGGCGGTACGGAGATGGACGCAATCGTCGTCTTGAATTCCGACGAGTGTCGGCGCGCGGCGCAAATTGCGGAATGACTCGGGTGGCCCGCCCGTCCCGCAGGGCGGGCGGGTCGCGCTAGCGACAAGAGGCCATGCCGTTCGCGTTCCTGGCAGGATAATCTTCCATCAACCGCGCGCGGCAAACATTGCAACGATGCAACAACCGAAAAATGAATAACCCCGCGTTCTTTTGCGGTCAGCAGGCGGAGTATCTGATTTCTAAACGGGGCGTCGCCTTCACGAATTGAACCCGCATGGCGCGGCCTCTTGTCGCTCGCGCGACCCGGCCGGTGCTTGGGCACGCGGCCTGATTTCATGAAAGAGTGGTCCTCCTGGATACTGCATGTAGACGGCGTATCCCGTTGTGAGGATCGCCAATGTTCAGTTCATGAGACCAGGAGGACCACGTTATGTTGTACACAGGCATTGACCAGCAC
>DATGKC010000483.1:0-3224 GCA_035294845.1 Planctomycetaceae bacterium
CAGCCGTCGTACCCGGCCTCGGTCAGCAGCGTGAAGACGCGCCGAAAGTCGACCTGGCCGTCGCCGAGCGAGCGAAACCGGCCTGCCCGCCCCGCCCACGGCTGGTAGCCCCCGTAAACGCCGACGCGGCCGCTGGGCCGAAATTCGGCGTCTTTGACGTGAAAGCCCGTGATTCGCCGGCCGTAGATTTCGATGAATGCCAGATAGTCGAGCTGCTGCAGCACAAAATGGCTCGGGTCGTAATTGATGCAAGCCGCCGAGTGATCTCCGACTTCTTCAAGGAACATCTCAAACGTCGAACCGTCGAACAGGTCTGATCCCGGATGCAGCTCGAATCCCACTGCCAGACCGTGATCGGCGGCCGCATCGAGCAATGGCCGCCAGCGCCGGGCAAGTTCGGCAAACGCTTCCTCGACGAGTCCGGCCGGTCGTTGCGGCCAGGGGTAGTTCAAGTGCCAGGCGAAACCTCCAGAGAGCACCGGGACGTTGCGCAGTCCCAGATGAGCCGAGGCCAAGAAGCACTTGCGCAGCTCGCCCGCAGCCCATTCTGTGCGATCGGCGCCCATCAGACCGGGGGGATGAAACGCCTGGTAAAGCGTCTCGTAGGCAGGATGCATGGCCAGCACCTGTCCCTGTAGGTAAGCGGCCAGATCAGTGATCACGACGCCTGCGGATTGCAGACGAGCCCGATAGTCATCGCAGTAGGCGCGCGACAGGGCCGCCTGATCCAGGTCGATCGTCCGGGGATCCCAGCAGGGAATTTGCACACCCCGATAGCCCAGGCCCGCCGCCCATCGGGCGATGCTCTCCAAAGCATTAAAAGGGGCTTTTTCCCGCAAAAACTGTGCGAGAAAGATTCCCGGACCCTTCATGCACTTCGCCATAAACCAGCTCGTTTAAATTGCGTGGTTGCCACCAGAAGACCGGCCGCGCCCATCGGCGACAGAGTCCCGTTGTGGCCGGTCTCCACTCGTGTTGTGACCCGTCTCCACTCGCGTTGTGGCCGGTCTCCGACCGAGCCACAAGCCGCGGACCGCAGGTCTTTCAAGCGTCTGTTCGGTCCAACCTGAAACCAAATCGCGTGGACTTAAACCTGCAGACCTTTCAGTGTCGGCGGCAGACACAGCACAGAAAAAGACCGAAATGCGTCGCGGCGAATCCAAAAGCCGCCAGGGGGACTCGAACCCTCGACCTACGCTTTACGAAAGCGTCGCTCTACCGACTGAGCTATGGCGGCGACTGAAGGTCCTGCGATGCAAGTCTAATCGTTCTTTGGCCGTCTGCAAGCCTCAAATCCTCGGCGACGAATTTCGACGGCACGCATTGCCAGGAACGCCGAGTTATTGCAAGACGTGCAGCGTCGGCAAAACCCGTTTCAAATTGACAATCCCGGCTTCGGTCACTCGAGTGCCGTCGAGTGTGAGATTAAAGAGAGATTTCAAGCCCATCAGGTTCGCCAATCCTGCGTCGCTCACTTGCGTACGAGACAACCAGAGGCGCACGAGGCACGTCAGGCCCGAAACGTGCGACAACCCCGCATCGGTGACTTGCGTATTGAACAGCAACAGGTGCTCCAGGCTTGCCAGACCCGAAAGGTGCGGCATGCCGGCGTCGCCCACCACGGTGTCTTCGAGACCCAGGACGCGTAATTTGGTCATGCCCTCCAGCGCCTTCAGTCCCGCGTCGGTCACATGCGAGCCTCTCAGATAAAGAATTTGCATGTCGGTCAGGCCTTTGATGTGCTCCAACCCGGCGTCGGTCACTGGCGTGAATTCGAGTGAGAGTTGCATTAAACGCGTCAACCCCTCAAGGTGTGCGAGACCCGCATCGGTCACGCCTGTGTGGCTCAGGTCGATGCCGCGAAGTTCGGCGAGATGTTCGAGGCGAACGAGTGTCGCATCGGTCACTTGTGTATTGTCCAGCGATAGAACTTGCAGGTCGGTCAAATCCACAAGATGTGCGACACCGACATCAGTCACAGCCGTGCCGGAAACAGAGATGTTTCGCAGGTCTGGCAGTTTGGCCAGTTGCAGCATGCCCGCGTCGGTCACTTTCGTGTTCTGAAGCCATAGGTCAGTCAGCCCGGCGAGCTGCGTAAGTCGTGCCAAGCCCGCATCAGTCACTTGCGTCCTGTCGAGGGCAAGGCGTCGCAGTCGTGCCAATTGCATGAGTTGGGCCAAACCCGCATCGGACACCGTGCGTGCCGCCCAGCGCGAGAAACTCGAGGCTCGCCAGTTCTCTGACGTGCGCCAAACCCGCGTCGGTCGTCCGCGTGCCATCGAGCCTGAGCTCCTCGAGCCGGGTGAACCGGGCGAGATGGATCAAATCGGCATCGGTGACTGGCAAGTTGGAAAGATCGACGAGCGTGACTTCATCGAAAATGCGCAGCAATCCATCGGCCGGCCACTGGCACATCCAGGCGGGCGCCGTTCGCTTTGTTTGGATTTTCCCGCCGAGTCGCTCGATCGCCCGAATCGACGTTCGCTCCTGATAGAACCGCGAGGCAATCCACGTGCCTGCCGCGCCCAGAAGCGATAGCGTCACAACGAAAATTCGTAGCGACCAGGGAATCCATCGCCGACGCCGAGGCGGCTTGTCGCTGGCGGGCTCGCCTTCCGCGCGGTACAGCAAATTAGGCGGAATCGACATGTCGCGAATCGTACCGATCTCATCCGTAATCTGCGAGCGGATTACTGTCGCTACTCATCAATTGCCGGCGGGTCAGATTCTTCGTCGTCTTCTTCCATGTCGCTGCCGGACGATTCGACGCGCGATTCCAGCGTGTCCTCGACCTCAGCCTGTTCCATTTCGCCCTCATCTTCATCGGCTTCGGGCTCGGGATCTTGCGTGTCGGCCACGCTCGTGAAGCGGGTCGGTTCCGGCTGAATCCGGGGTGCCTGCTTCTCGGGGAGCGGATTGGATGTCGGGCCGGCGCCGCTGCCGTGAGTCGTTATGATCTTGTTCGAGTGGGGCAGGGACGAGGTGGGCGGCAATGACGGCGATTGCGGCGCCTCCGGTTCAGCAGCGGGAGCGAATGGTCGCGGGGTCGGTGGCGGCGGCGTCGTCGCATGGTAGTCGGGACGGGGGCAATTGTAGTTGTCGGCCACGCGCCGCCAGCAGGGTTGCGTGTAACCCCAGCTCGATTGGCAATAGGGCGCAAGACGCGGGTAGTAGGTCGAACGACACGGCGCGCGGCAAATTCTCGTCCACCATTGGAGTCGGTC
>DATGKC010000484.1:0-2085 GCA_035294845.1 Planctomycetaceae bacterium
CAGAGGCTCCCTCTTCGTCGCGACGTGACGGTCCGCCGGACGAATCAGATGAGCTGGATTCCGAAGTGGATCGGCCATTCGGCGAAGAAGATCCCCGTGGACGAAAAACAAAACGACGCGCCGACGATGAAGATGATGCCGATGATGCGGATGCGGATGAATCAGATGATGACGACGAATCGGACCAGCGCTCGCGAAAACAGAAGTCGAAACGCGGCGGCGCTCAGAAAGTCAAACCCGATTCGGCCGAGTCGGCCTCCATTGCCCGTAATCTGATGGGCCGCGGCGGCCAGCCCGTCGAGCGTGACGACCCCGAAAAGAGAAAACGGCGCCCTTTCGGCGGTCGCGAGGAGCGCCACGAGGGGGAATTGACGTCGATCAGGGACGTCGTGACCTATTTCGCCAAGTTGGGCTGGCCGTATGTCGCAGGAATTGGGCTTTTTCTGGGGCTGTGTATCTGGCTTGCATTATCCGCGTTCAAGCAGTTCGTGCCGTCTGCTCCGCTGGCGCCCGTGTCCGGCACTGTGACAATCGACGGCAAACCTTTGAAGAACGCGATCGTCAAATTTGTTCCCAAGCTCGAAGGCCCCGATAGTTATAAGAAAGGCACGACGTCGTTCGGCTGGACAGACGCCGAAGGCAAATATACGCTCACCTACGCAAACGAGGACGGCAAGCCGATCATGGGCGCCGTCATCGGCCCGCATCAGGTTCAGATCCAGCTCAATGATATCGCCGGAGGCCAACTGCTTCCGCCGATCTACAGCACCTTCCAGAGTCAACTCAAAGCGGACGTCAAAAAAGGGATGGGACCGGTCAATTTTGACCTCAAGTCCGAGCCCGTAGAAGCACCTGAAAAATCGCAGCAATAATCGGCCCGGCGCCGCGCCGACCAGGTTTAGACGCGAGGCTCAACCCTGTGCCGCCCGGGAACGGGCGTCAACCGTAACGGCACCCGGCTGCGCCAAGCGGTCTCTACTCGGCTTCGTTTTGAGGTTCGTCGCTTGATCGAGACTTGTGTGACGTGGGGCGGCCCGTTTCGGCTGATGCTTCTGAGCATGGCACTTTTGCCGGTGCGGCCGTCAAACGCCGCGGATGCGCAGCCCCCACCGGCCGATCTGGTGCTGCTCAATGGCACGATCGTCACCGTCGATCAAGAACGGCCGCGTGTGCAGGCTTTGGCGGCCCGCGGGGAGCTGATCGTTGCCACCGGAATTGACGCCGACCTGAAACCGCTGATCGGCCCCTCGACGCGAGTCATCGACCTGGCAGGTCGCCTGGCAATTCCCGGATTCATCGAAGGACACGGTCATCTGAGCGGGTTGGGCGAGGCGCGCCTGTCGCTCGATCTGGGCCAGGCGCGCGACTGGGAAGAAGTGATTGCCCTCGTGGCGCGACAGGCCAAAGACACGCCTCACGGCGAATGGATCATCGGCGACGGCTGGCATCAGGGACGCTGGCAGAAAGCGCCCCAACCTTCAATCGAAGGCTATCCGCTGCACTCGAGGCTGAGCGGCGCCACCTCCGAACACCCCGTTCTGCTCAAACATGCGACCGGTCACATGTGTTTCGCCAATGCTCTCGCGATGCGGCTTGCGGGAATTGGCCGCGACACGCCCGATGCGGCCGGGGGCAAGATTCTGCGTGATTCGGCAGGAGATGCGACGGGCGCTTTCCGCGAGACAGCTCAGGATGCGATTTATTCCGCGTGGGGCCAATCCCGGGACCGGCTGAGTCCGCAAGAGCGCGAGGCCCGGGCGCTGCGCGGCATCGAACTGGCCGTCGACGAATGTCTGGCGAAGGGAGTGACCAGCTTTCAGGACGCCGGTTCGTCATTTGCCATGATCGATTTGTTCATACGCCTCGCGCAAACGAAAAAACTACCGCTGCGGCTGTGGGTCATGGTCCGCGGCGAAAGTCTCGATCGACTGCGAGAATCGTTGGAGAAGTATCGACTGGTCGGCTACGCGGGCAATCGACTGACCGTGCGCGCCATCAAGTGCATGGTCGACGGGGCGCTCGGTTCGCACGGGGCCTGGCTGTTTCAGCCCTACGATGATCTTCCCGGCAGCACGGGCCTGGTCG
>DATGKC010000485.1:0-2667 GCA_035294845.1 Planctomycetaceae bacterium
TTTCACCAAACAGCGCGGTGGCTCCCGATTTACGCGCGGCGTCGAGATCCATGATTTCTGCCGATATCGTGGCCCCCTCGGCGACTCGCGCGTTGACTTCGTTTTCGATTTCGACGAGCTGCTCGCGGGGAATGGCCTTAGGCTGCGTAAAATCGAACCGCAACCAATCGTCTTCGACCTTCGAGCCGCGCTGCGTGGCGTGGCTGCCGAGCGTTTTTTGAAGCGCATGATGCAAGAGGTGTGTGGCCGAATGGGCGCGGCGAATGCCGGCGCGCCGCGATGCGTCGACTTTCGCATTAAGGACCATCCCCACGCTCAAGCGGCCTCGCCGCAAATGTCCCTTGTGCAGAATAAAGCCGCCCTGGCGCTGCGTATCTTGAACGTGGAACTGGCAATCAATGTTTTCGAGAACTCCGGTGTCGCCGACTTGACCCCCCGCTTCACCGTAAAAGGGAGTGCGGCCTAAGACCACGACGACGGGAGATTCGTGCCCGACCTCGTCGAGACGCTCGACGAGCCGGTCTTCAGCGACGATGCCGATCACCTGGCCTTGGGCCTGCGTCGTTTCGTAGCCGAGAAACTCGCTGCCGGAGCATGTCTCGCGCAGCGCATCGAGCGGCCCGGCCTTCATCACCGAACCTTCGAAGGCTTCTTTGCCGCTGATGAGATGGTGCTGCTCCATCAGCTCGCGAAAGCGGGCGCGATCGACCGAAAGATTATTGCGGGCGGCGATCGCCTCGGTGAGCTCGATCAAGAATCCGTCGGTCTGATGCAGGTCGAAAGCGTCATCGCCGGAAATCGCACTGCGACCTTCTTTGCGCAAAGCTTCGATCGCGCGCTCCAGTTTTCGCAGGCCCTTGTCGACCGTTCGCAGAAAGTATTCTTCTTCGGCCTTGATCACCAGGCACACGCGCTCGATCGTTTCCGCGAGCTCGGGGTAGGGGCGGTGCATGATTTGAGCGACAGTCGGCACCAGACGGAACAGGAACGGCTCGGTCTTGCCGAGCAGATAGCCTTCAAGAACGGCCCGCCTCAAGAGCTGGCGCACGACATAGCCCTGCTTTTCGTTGCCGGGAACGACGTTTTCATGGACGCAAAAAGTGACTGCGCGGGCATGGTCGGCGATCCGCCGCAGCGGCCTGCCCTGAGACGCCCCAAAATCATACGCCAGACCGACGGCATCGGCGGCAGCCAGGCACAAGGGCCTCAAGACGTCGTTTTCGAAGTTGCTGTCGACCCCCTGCAGCACGGCGGCGGTACGCTCCAGGCCCATTCCCGTGTCGATGTTCTTTTTGGGAAGCGCACGCAAATTGCCCGGCGGCGGCCCGACGCGGTTGAACTGCGTGAACACCAGATTCCAGATTTCAACGCTGCTGCCGGCCGCCGGCGCCTGATAATAGATTTCGCTGCACGGGCCGCAGACTCCATCAGGGCCGTTCGTCGGCGCCCCGGCCGGCCAGAAGTTTTCGTCCTCTCCTTCGCGGCGGATACGATCGGCGGGAACTTTGACTTCATGCCGCCAGATGTCATGCGCCTCGTCATCGTCGACGTAGACCGTCACGCTGAGCCGCGCCGGGTCCAGGCCCAGCCACTTTCGCGAGGTGAGATACTCCCACGCCCAATGGATCGCCTCCCGCTTGAAGTAATCGCCGAATGAGAAGTTCCCCAACATCTCGAAAAACGTTTGATGGTAGGCCGTGTTCCCCACGTTGTCGATGTCCCCCGTGCGCAGGCACTTCTGGCACGTCGCGGCCCGAGAAAAATCGAGCTTGCCGATCCCCAAAAACTGATTCTTGAACTGGTTCATCCCGGCCGGCGTGAACAAAACGGTCGGATCGCCGCGCGGCACCAATACGTCGCTGGGGCGGCGGACGCAGCCTTTCGTCTCAAAGAACGCCAGATAGCTTTCACGCAATTCGTCGGTTGTCATCGGAAGCCGGTCGCTGAATTGTGGGCAACGCGGAAGAGAAAATCCGTCGAGGGGATTCTAGTTCGCCTCGCGTGGGAAATGAAGTTACGAGGCCATCGCCGGAAGTCTTTGCCCACCGCCGCAACGCGGAAGCGGGCGGCTCAGCCTTTGGGCGCCAGGGCCGGCCTGATCTCGACCTCATCGCCAGAGGCCGATCTCGCCGGACCGAAGATCTTCAAGGCGACCGGGCCGGTGAGATTGCGAACGGCATCATAAAAATCCCGCGGTGTGACCACGGGTTGGCCTTTGACCTGCGTAATCAAGTCGCCCGGTTGAATGTCCTTTGCTGCGGCCGGCGTATTCGGCAACACTTCCAGGACGCGCACGCCCAGCGATCGCTCGAGAGCGGCGGGCGTGCTCGAAAATCTGCGGCGTGTGGTGCCATAGTCATAGACGATGCCACACCACGGCTCGCGAGTGGGTTTTGATGCGATAATGCCCTCTTCATCGACGACGGGCCATTTGCCGATCTCGACAGAGACATCCATTTCGCGCGCCTGGCTCAGGTCGCGTCCCGAGAATTGCGGCCGGAAGATCTTGATTCGCGTGACGGTGCCCGGCGCGATCAGGCCGACTTCGCGCATCAGGTCGATGCGATTGTAAATCGGCTTCTCGCCGACTTTGAGCACCAGGTCTTGAGGCAACAGCCGCCCGCGACTGGCGGGCAAATTGGGGACGACGTTGTCGATTCGAGCCAC
>DATGKC010000486.1:0-5313 GCA_035294845.1 Planctomycetaceae bacterium
AGACGCCGGCTGCGCAAGGCTCCGTTCATCCTCGACGGTCTCTCTTGCGCGCTAGTCCAGCGAGTGGCTCATCAATCGCTGAGCCGCTCGGCGCGCCCTTTTCCATCTGCCAGCGGCGGCGTCGAACGACGCTGACCGCCGTCCAGCGGAGAACAATTCCATGAAAAAACGCCTGCTCGTCACGACGATGGCCGCCGTGTCGGTCGCGGCAGTCCTCGCGGCCTCACTGATTTGGGGCCCGGGCTGGATCGCGGCAAACCGACAGAAACCGGCGGAAGCCGACGTCGAAGCACCGGGCCCCCGCACGGTCGTCGAACTGTCGCCCGAAAAATTCGAGTCGATGAACATTTCGTGCGTCTCGGCCGCCCGGCGCGAGCTGCAGCAAGTGCGCACCGTTCCCGGTCAGCTCGAATACCGGGCCGTTCGGCGGGTCGAGCTCAAAGCGCCTGTCGATTCGGTCGTCGAAGAGGTGCGGGTCAAGCCCGCCGACGCGGTGAAACAAGGCACGCGGCTGGCGCTGCTCACCAGTCCCGACGTCGGCCTGGCGCGGGCCGAGTTGGAAAAGAGCGAATCCGATCTCGTGATCGCCAACCGGGCCCTCGAGTGGGCCGAGGCGATCACGTCAAACCTGGAAGACCTGTTGAAGTTCTTGCGCGACAAGCCTCGCCCCGAGGCCGTCGAACAGGAATTCGACGAGAAATTATTGGGGAATCATCGCCATTCCATCCTGCCGGCCTATTCCCGGTACCGGCTGGCCGAAAGACTCTGGGAAAGCGCGAAGACCGCGACGACCGCTCTTCCGGAAAAACTTATTCGCGAACGAGAATCGGCGCGCGAGGTGAGTAAAGAAGAATTCCTGTCGATCTGCGAGCAATCGCGGTTCGACGCGATCCAATCGCGCGAAAAGGCCCGGCAGAACCGGGAGTATGCGCGGCGGCTCGTCGATGTCAGCCAGCAGAAATTGCGGACTTTATTGGGCGCTTTTTCTGAGGTCGCATCGGTTGACGATGCGGCGTCTAGAAACGGAGCCGAGCTGAGTCGTTTCTACCTCGTCGCTCCGTTCGAAGGAACTGTGGAGCAGCGTCTGGCATCCGATCGCCAGCGCGTGGCCGAGGGGACGCTGCTCTTCAGCGTCGCCAATACCGACATCCTGGAAGTCCGCGCCAATATCTTCGAAGGCGACTGGCAGGCCGTGTCGCTCTCTCCCGGAAAAAACCTGAAAGTCAAAGTCCCCGCGGTAGGCGAAGACCGTGAGTTCGACGCCCGCGTCGATTACGTGGGCCGCGCCCTTGACCCGGTCACGGGCGCCGTCCCCCTCGTCGCCTTGATCGATAATTCCAGGCACGAATTCAGGCCGCGGATGTTCGCCAAGATCACGATACCGGCCGGCGCCGCCCAGGAAGAGCTGGTCGTGCCGGCGGCGGCCTTGCGGACCCATGAAAAACAGGATTTCGTGTTCGTCGCCGACAAACACAAACCGCGGACCTTTCGCCGCGTCGATGTGACGATCGGCAAGCGGACTCCCGACTGGGTGACGATCGCCGAGGGCTTGTCAGTCGACGAGCGCGTCGTCGTGAATGGGGCTTTTCTCTTGAAGAACGAACTGTTGCTGGAGCGGGATGAAGACTGATGCTTACCTCGCTCATCAAATTATCGCTCGAAAACCGGTTTCTCGTGCTGGCGCTGACGGTTTTGATCGCGGCCGGCGGCGTGTATTCGGCGCTGCACCTGCCGATCGACGCCGTGCCCGACATGACCAACACCCAGGTCACCGTGATTACGAGCGCGGGGGCGCTTTCCCCCCTGGAAGTCGAACGCTATATCACGTACCCCGTCGAGCAGACGATGGCGGGGTTGCCGAGCGTCGAACAGCTTCGCAGCACGTCTCAGTTCGGGTTGTCTGTGGTCACCATCGTTTTTCACGACGGGACGGACATCTATTGGGCCCGAAACGTCGTCAGCCAGCGCCTGGGCGAGGCCAAAGACAAAATTCCCCCCGGCTACGGCGATCCCGAGCTGGGGCCTCTGGCCACCGCGCTGGGCGAAATCCTGCAATTCGAAGTCCGCGGGAAGGGATACACCCCGATGCAGCTTCGTTCGATTCTCGACTGGGAAATCGCGCCGCTCCTGCGCGGCAAAGGAGTGACCGAAATCAACGCGCAGGGCGGTTTCTACAAAAGTTTCGAAGTCCGCCCCGATCCCAATCGCATGGCTGCGTTCAACCTGTCGCTCGAAGAAGTCTTTGCCGCGCTCGAACAGAATAACATGACGGCCGGCGGCGGGTACGTCGATCATTACGATGAGCGCCGGTTCATTCGCGGCCAGGCGCTGCTCACCGACGTTCCCGCGATCGAGCAGGTGGTCGTGCGCAACCAGTCCGACGGCACGCCGCTGCTGATTAAGAATGTCGCCGACGTCGCGATCGCGCCCTTGATCCGGCACGGGGCCGTGACGCGCGACGGCCGCGGAGAAGCCGTTACGGGTCTGGTGATGATGCTCTTCGGCGAGAACTCGCGAAACGTCGTCCAAGCAGTCAAGAAGCGACTTCAAGACGTGCAGACGGCGCTGCCGCCCGGCGTCACGATCGAAGTGATCTACGACCGGTCTTCGCTGGTCGACCGCACGCTCAAGACGGTGCTCACGAACCTCGGCGAAGGCGGCCTGTTGGTCGTGGCCGTGCTGTTTGTGACGCTGGGAAGCTTTCGGGCCGGGGTGGTCGTGGCGTTGGCCATTCCCCTGTCGATGCTGTTTGCCGCCAATTTGATGTTTTCGACCGGCATCACCGCCAGTCTGATGAGCCTGGGCGCCATCGACTTCGGCCTCATCGTCGATAGTTCGGTGATCATGGTCGAAAACTGCATGCGGCGCCTCGCGCACGCACCATCGGGCGCGGCTCACGATGACGTGGTGCTCGACGCGGCCGTCGAAGTCCGCAAGCCGACGATGTTCGGCGAACTAATTATTTCGGCGGTGTACATCCCGGTGCTGCTCTTGGAGGGGACGGCAGGCAAGCTGTTTCGCCCGATGGCCTGGACCGTGCTCTTCGCCCTGGCAGGCTCGCTCATTTTTTCAATGACGCTCATGCCCGTTTTGGCCTCGCTCGGGCTGCCGCGCAAAATGAGCGAGAAGGAAGTCTGGCTGATCCGCTTCATCAAATGGCTGTATATGCCGGTGCTGGAAGCCGTCCTGAGGCACCGAATCATTACGATCGCGGCGGGATTTGCCGTGTTCGCCGCCAGCGTCCCCGTCGCGCTCTATTTGGGCGGTGAATTCATGCCCAAGCTGGAAGAGGGAGACATCCTGATCGAGACCGTGCGGTTGCCGACGGCCACGCTGGAAGCGGCCGAAACGCTGACGACGCAAATTGAAAAGTTGCTTTTGACATTTCCCGAAGTGAAAAAAGTCTTCTCCAAAACGGGGCGGCCGGAAATTGCCTCGGACGTGATGGGCGTCCACCAGACCGACGTGTGGGTCATGCTGAAACCCGAGTCGGAATGGCCCGATCGCAAATCTCGGGACGAGCTCGGCGAAGAAATGACCAAGGCGCTTGAAGAACGCGTCAGCGGAGCGTTGTTCAGCGCCTCGATGCCCATCAAGATGCGCGTCGACGAGCTGGTCGCCGGGGTCAAAGCCAATGTGGCGGTGCTCCTCTATGGCGACGATCTGGAATTGCTGGCCCGCAAGGGGAAGGAGATCGAAGGGGTGTTGAAAGACATCGAAGGCGCTGAAGGCGTGTCTGCCAATATTCAGGGAAACCTGGCCACGCTCAGCGTCTACGTGAAGCCGGAACGGCTCGCGCGATACGGCATCAGCTCGCGGCAGGTGATGGACGCGGTCGCCACGTTCGGAGGGCGGCGCTGCGGACAAGTGTTCGAGGGACGCGCCCGCTACCCGATCGTCGTTCGCCTGCCGGAAGTCTGGCGGCAGCACATCGACCTGCTCGAACAGGTTCCCGTGTGCCACTCAGGCGCCAGGCAGATTCCCCTCGGCGAGCTGGCCGACATTAAATTGGAGGAGACGCCTCCCAATATCGAGCACGAAGCCACCCGCCGCCGCACCTTTATCAAGTGCGGCGTCAAAGGGCGCGACGTGCTCGGTTTCGTGCAGGAGGCCCGCCGGACCATCCGAGACAAGGTCGATCTCACGGGATTGATCGTGGAATGGGGGGGAGATTTCGAGCACTTGCAAACGGCCAGCCTGCGGCTGGCATGGATCACGCCATTGGTGCTGCTCATCATCTTTATCCTGCTGTACACGTCGGTGCGCTCGGTGGGGCTGGCCGTTCTCATTTTTCTGGCCGTGCCGATGGCCGCCTCAGGCGGAGTTTTCGCCCTCGCGCTGCGGCAAATGCCGTTCAGCATCTCGGCGGGCGTGGGCTTTATCGCACTTTTCGGCGTGGCCGTGCTCAACGGCCTGGTTTGGGTCAGCGGCGCAGAGCATCTGCGCGCCCAAGGACTCTCGGCCCATGACGCATCAGAAAAGACAGCCGTCGTGCGTCTACGTCCAGTGCTGATGACGGCGATGGTGGCCGGTCTCGGCTTTTTGCCGATGGCGCTGGCCACGACACCCGGCTCGGAAATTCAAAGGCCGCTGGCGACCGTCGTGATCGGCGGGATCATCACGTCGCTTGCGCTGACGACGCTCGTTTTGCCGACGATTTATCCCTGGTTCTGCGCGCGGGCGCGCACAATTTAGCGGGCGAAAGCTCATCGACCACGAAAGACCGAATTCGTCATCGACGTTCGCCGGCGGTGAAACACGGTCGAAATTCGGGCTCGCGTCGGGTAGAATCCCGCCCACGTCGCTTTGATTCCAATATCTCTCAATCCACGAGGTGATTTGATGAAGCGGTCTTTCTGCGCGATGCTGGCGGTGGCGGTCGCGATCGGTCTGTCGCTGCCGACGCGGGCTGACGACAAGGACTCGAAAGCCGTCCTCGACAAAGCCATCAAGGCGCTGGGGGGCGAGGCCAAGCTCACCAAGCCGCAAGGCTTTTCCTGGAAGATTAAGGGAATCATCAGTTTTGGCGGCAATGACAATGAGTTCACGAGCGCCACGACGATTCAAGGAATCGACCGCGTGCACTCACAGTTTGAAGGAGAGTTCAACGGCAACAAGTTTATAGGCGTGACGGTGCTCAACGGCGACAAAGGTTGGAGAAATTTCGGCGGCATGAAGATGGAGTTGGATGCCGATGCACTCGCCAATGAGAAGCGCATGATCTACCTTCAGGTCGTCCCCGTGACGCTCGTGCCCCTCAAGGGCAAGGGCTTCAAAGTGGAAACGGCCGGCGAAGAAAAAGTCGACGACAAG
>DATGKC010000487.1:0-3406 GCA_035294845.1 Planctomycetaceae bacterium
TCGTGTATTTGGTGTGTTTCGTGGTTGCATTTGATCGAATGGCGTCTTTTTCGCGCCGGTCAGGCCAATTTTCCTGTCCCAAATCTTCTTGTCAGACTTTTTCACTCATACCCTCGTGTGCTATTCGCGTTGGCCGTCAAAATACTTTCGCACGGCCTGGCGATGTCGCGGGTTCAACTTGCGGTTCCAGGTGCTCTGGCCGGAAGCCGCTTCGTCGTTGCGCTGAGCCGAGCGCGGCGCCGATGCAGCGGCCTCTTCGTCGAGGGCCGTCCGCTGGATGGCCACAACCTCATCTTTGGGCTCATCGAGCAATCCCTTGGGAAGCACGATTTCCTTGAACTTCGCTCCCTGTTGGTCGGCCTCGTCGCCCCAGGTCAATTCGGCGTCGCCTCGCCCGCGATCGACGCCACCTCGCCCTGGATTGCCGCTCTTCTTTCCCGCGCAACTCCCCTCGCAATCGCCTTCCGATTCGCACTCGCCCGATTTGCAGCCGGATTTGCAGCTCGAGCACTTCTTTCGCAATTCCGAAAGCTTTTTCGATTCCTCGTCCAAAAACTCGTTCAACTCGGCCAGCGTTTTTTGGCGTTCATTGGCCTCGCGCGGCAACTTGAGTTTTCCGGTTTTCATCAACCGCGCGAGATCGGATTGCAGCGACTGGGACGCGCGGGAACAGGCGCCGCTTTTCGTCATTTTTTGCAAGCTCTCGCCCAAAGCGTTCTCGAGCTCGTCGGTGCGTTCCATCGAGAGCTCGCGCGCCGGGTCGCCCAAATGCGATTCCGACAAAAGTGCGGCCGCCTCGGAAGCTTGCGAAGCGATCATCGCGGCCGATTCTACCCTGATCTTCATGCGCTCGCGCAGCGCGTCGACTGTCTCCCATTTCTCGTGAGTGAGAGGCGTGTCGCGCGTTTCTTCGGCGATTTTTTCGATTTCCTCCCGCACCTGTTCTCGTTCCTGTTCGTCGAGAACCTTCTGCTCGTCGATTTTGTCGAGCAGCTCGACGAGCTCGGCGGCCGCCTGCTGACCGACGGTATTCCTCAACGCAATCGCGCTCGTCCCTTCACGCAGCGGAACAAAGCACGCGCCGGCGGCGAATAACAGTGGCAGCGCCAGCATACCGGCAAACCGCCTGGGCCGCACGCGCGGGATGGCCTGCCTCCAGGCCTGCTCGAGCTGCGGCAACGCGCCTGACCAATCGTCATCGGGAACTTCGCTGAGCATCATCAATAAGCCCCCGCTCCGCAGCGCCGAATCCAGCCGCGCGACCGATTCCCAGCGGAACCGTTCCCCGCGCCGCGCCAGCCACCAGGCCAACCCGCCCGCCGGAATCACCCCCAGAGCGGACCAAAGGACGTTCGGCCAGGCCCAGGGAGCGAGCAGCTTGACGATCAAAACGGCCGAGCCGAACCCGAACAAGAACGCCGCGGCCGTTTCGGCTGCCCGCCTCAAAAACTCCCCCAGGCGCACGCGGGCCGCGTAACGATCGACCCAGCGCTCTATCGCGGAATTGGTCACGAGGCACCTCGCTAAACGGCGTCGCGAAATCGTTCGAGGCCAGAGAACTCCATCGTAACGATCGGAGAATTGGGCGAAAGCGTCTGAAAGCAATCATCGGAATCGGCGAAACCTGCCGTCGCTGATTGGTGTTGCGGATTTTCGTTTACGCTGAAAGCGTAGTGCAGCGCAGCCCAGGGTTACCCGACCTTTGTCGGATAACCCTGGGTCGCAATGCAAATGGCTCTCGAAACCCTGAAAGGGTTCTGGCTCCCTGACCCGACCATTTCCCTATTTTCCCGTCGAATTTGCGCCCGGGGCATTTTTTTGAGCTAGACTTGCGCATCCAATGCGGGCGAAACCGAGGTGCGTTATGCCGTTGCTGCTCTCTCAAGTCTGCGATCGTCTCACTACGTTGTGGTTAACCGCGACAATGACCGACTATTTCAGAATCTCCACTCTGGTCGTTGTCTTTGGATGGATTCTTTCGCGTCCACCCCGATAGACATTGCCGCGATCAAAACGAGACGCCATGAGCAAGCGAGGACGCTTGCTCTACGGTGCTCGATTGATGCCGCTACGAGCGCTGGCGTTGCAGCCATAAGATGAGTGCGCCCGATGCCGCGAACAATGGGCCTTCCACGTAGCGCCACACCGGCGGCAGTTGCTCGGCCAGGTCGATGCCGAGGATGACGGCCCCGTGCGGCAGCGCGGCCCAGGCCATAAACCGGATCAGCCGCGCATAGCGTGCCACGTCGAATGAGATGAACACGACCATCGCCCCGTGCAGCGCGTAGAGCGCCGAGGCCGATCGCGCGAGATAGCCCACGAGCGGGTCACGAGGAAGCGGTCCCAGCCCGATGGCGACGTGGGCCACGTCCATCCAGTGCTGAGGCATGAAAACAGCCGCCAGCGCCAGAAAATCAAGACAGCCGATCCCGCGCAGCACCAGCGCCAGCAACCGTTCTTGTTTCGGCGCGGCTGCGGTCATTTTGCCGTGACGTTGTAGACGAACAGATTGTTCTGCTCGCGGAGATAGAGCTTTCCCCCCGCGACCACGGGGTGCGACCAGCTTGGTCCTGAGACCTGCGGAATCGTGAACTTTCCGTTCAGCTTGTAGCCCTTGGGGCTGGCCTGAATCAACGCCATCACTCCGTTCTGGTAGCGGAAATAAAGTTGGCCGTCGGCATACACCACCGCAGCCGATTCGCTCCCCGGGCCGCGCTTACCTCCCCATTTGATCTTCCCGGTCTTGAGCTCCACGCAAATGGGAAGACCGTTGTTATGCCCGTGTCCGCCATAGATATAGTCGTCCACCAGCACGAGCCCGCCGTGATGGTTCTGCAATTGATTGGGATTGAGAAAATAGACCTCCTCGGCCTTGACGCCGCTTCCCGAGCGCGAGAGCTTGAGCAGAGCCGAGCCGGTGCCGTATCCTGACGAGCAAAAGACGTAATCCCCGTGAACGATCGGCGTGGGAATGCTGGCGGTCCCATTGGAAACGCGCGGGTAATTCCAGAGGAATTTGCCGTCTGCGGCGGCGACTCCGATGCAACCGGTCCCCGCGCCCATAAGCTGCACGTATTGCCTGACGCCTGCCCCCTCAGAAATGACGATCGACGAATAGCCATAACCGCTCCCCGCGCCTCCCGGGACGGCGCACTTCCAGATCGTCTTTCCGGTGGCTTTGTCGAGAGCGACAACCGTGGCTTCATTGCCGCCGGGGGTGCAAACGAGTTTTTCTCCATCGATCAGAGGGGACTCGCAGTATTTCCAACCGGGCACCGAACCGCCGAAGTCGCGGGTGAAGCTCACTTGCCATTGCGGCTTGCCGTCGGCGGAGTTGAGGCAAACCAGGTCGCCTTGGGGACCAATCGCGTACACGCGATCGCCGTCAAGCGTCGGCGTGCTGCTG
>DATGKC010000488.1:0-5787 GCA_035294845.1 Planctomycetaceae bacterium
CTGCTGGGGTGCAAGGTTTGCGCCGTCAATCGCCTGCCGGCGTCGTTTTTTGTCTCAGTGGCCTACGACTGCTGGGCCTTTCGCCGCTTGGGCGTCGTCCTCGATCCCAAAACCGGCGCCATCCGCCGCTGGCTGTACCGCGAGCAAGACGAAATCAAAAAGCTCGCGGTCGGCCAAGGCTTTCAGCTCACCGGCAAGGAAGTCGTTCTCGAAGCGCCGATCAGCGACGAAAAGGTCCGCAGCATCAAGGCGGGCGATGTCGTCGTCATCAATGGCCTCGTGCACACCGGCCGCGACGCGCTGCATCACTATCTGCTGCATCACGATTCGCCGGCCGACTTACACGGCCAGGTTCTCTATCATTGCGGACCGGTGATCATCAAGGACGATCAGGGGCGCTGGATGGTCACCGGAGCCGGCCCCACCACGTCGATCCGAGAAGAACCCTACCAGGCCGACATCATCGGCCGGTTCGGCATCCGCGCGGTGATCGGCAAAGGGGGCATGGGGGCGAAAACGCTGCAAGGGCTCAAGCAGCACGGCGCGGTCTATTTGAACGCGATCGGCGGGGCGGCCCAGTATTACGCCGATTGCATCGACCGCGTCGAGGGGGTCGATCTCTTGGATCAACTGGGCGTCCCGGAAGCGATGTGGCATTTGCGGGTAAACGGTTTTGCCACGATCTGCACGATGGACGCCCACGGCAACAGCTTGCACCGCGACGTCGACCAGGCGAGTCTCGCGGAGCTCGGCAAATTCGCCGAGCCGGTCTTCGCCGGATCGCACGATTAGCGTCAGCAGTCGCTGAATTCGCCGGAATCGTAGCTGAATTCGCCAGAATTCAGAGCGTCGTTCGAGTTGCCCACAACTCTGGCGAGTTCAGCGAGAGACGCCGTCTGGCGTGCGTTTGTTGGCGAACAATTCAGATTAGTCGATGCCAAGGTCGCGATTGATGGCTCGTTCCTTGGGGCTGTGCAGCCATTTGTCTAATCCGTCGACGTCTTCGTGGTCTAGTCCCTGTCCTGCGCGTCCGTCCTGGCCGGGCGCGTCCCATTCATCGTGATAATCGCCGCGGTTGACGTTAAACCGACTATTTGGATCGCAGCCCGACAGCAATGTCGAAGCCAAACACAGGGCCAGAAGGGCGATACGGCGCATGACGGCAATTATCCCGACAAACGTGGGCGCCGGCAGACCGCCGGCAGTCGTTGCGGTATGATGTCGAACGAAACGCGATGGGCGAGAGTAAAAGGTGAGGGGCGGAAATAAACCACATTTGCTCAAACGCGCCAAGGGCAATTTCTACTACGAGACGTGACCGAAGTGGCAAACGCGACCTCTCAGCTCGACATCCTCGTCGTCGCGCCGCATCCCGACGATGCTGAAATCGGCGTTGCCGGCACTCTGCTGCAATCGAAAGCGTCGGGGCTGGCCGTCGGCGTGATCGACCTTACCAGCGGCGAACCGACGCCGCACGGCAGCCTCGAAACCCGCGCGAAAGAGACCGCCGCCGCGACGCAAGTTTTGCGGCTCGATTGGCGCCAGAACCTGAATCTTCCCAACCGCAGCCTCGAAGCCACGCTGTCTGCCCGGCGCGCGCTGGCGGAAGTGTTCCGCACTCTGCGCCCGAAAATCATTTTCGCGCCCTACTGGGAAGACGTTCATCCCGATCACATCGCGGCAAGCCAGCTTGTCGACGCGGCCCGCTTCTGGTCGAAGCTCTCGAAAAGCGACCTCGCAGGCCAGCCCTATTGGCCCCCCAAGATGTACTACTACTTCAGCATTCACCTGAGGATCCATCCCCGGCCGTCGTTCGTCATCGACATCAGCCAGCACATTGAGCCCAAAATGCAGGCCATCGGTTGCTATGAGAGTCAGTTCGTCACCGGGCGGCCCAGCGACTTTCCCACGCCTCTCGATGACATCCGCGATAGGTCGCGCTATTGGGGCTGGAGCATCGGCGTACGCTACGGCGAGCCTTTCGTCAGCCGCGAAGAAATCGGGCTTACGGGCCTCGATGCGTTGATCTGACGCTACGTGGCGCCGAAATACTTTCGATCGCGCTCGTCGAAGTCGGCATAGCCCAGCAGGTCGTAGAGCTCGGTACGGGTCTGCATCGCATCCACAAAACCTTGCTGAGTCCCCTCGGAGGCCAGCCGTGCGAGGGCCGCTTCGACGGCCTTCATCGCCGTGCGCAAGAGCGTCACAGGGAACAACACGCCGCGGTATCCCATGTCGGACAATTCGCTGACCGACAGCAGCGGGCTCTTTCCGAATTCGGTCATGTTGGCGATCAACGGGGCGGAAACGGCCCGGGCGAAGCGATCGAATTCCTCGGCCGATTCGAGCGCCTCGGGGAAAATCATGTCGGCCCCGGCGTCGAGATAAGCTTTCGCCCGGTCGATGGCTTCGCCGATGCGCAAGACGGCCCGCGCATCGGTCCGCGCGATGACGACGAACCCGGGGTCGACACGAGCCGCGACGGCCGCAATGATTTTGGCCACCATCGCATCGCAGCTCACCAGGTTCTTCCCGCTCAGATGACCACACCGCTTGGGAAGGTCTTGATCTTCCAAGTGCAGTCCGGCCAGTCCCGCCTGTTCGAAAAGTTGAACGGTGCGCTCGACGGCCAGCGGCTCGCCGAATCCCGTGTCGGCGTCGGAGATCACCGGAAGCGAGACGGCCTGCGTAAGATATCGGGCCTGATCGGCGAACTCGGTTTGAGTCATCAGTCCCACGTCGGGGACGGCGGCCAAACCCGCCGAAAGCGCGGCTCCGGACTGATACAAAACCTGAAAGCCGGCGCGCTGGGCCATGCGCGCCGAAAGCGCATTGAAAACGCCGGGAATGGCCACGCACCCCTGCGACAAGACCTGGCGGAATCGGGCACCGGCGGTCGGTGGCGGAACTGGCATAACACTGGAGTGTACTCGATTATCGAATTGCGGCCTACGGGTCGATAATAGGAACGGGATGCACAAACCGGGCGGTCCAGCGCCCGTCTATCTTCTCTATTTTTCCCGTTCTCGATAAAATACCGCGAGTTTGCCACCCCGCGGGTTTCCAAAGATGGATCGTGAAGGAAGGAGTCGCTCAGTGACGCATAAAATGCGAGCAATTGGATGGGCATTGTCATTGGCTGCATTGGCCGCGGGATTCGCCGCGGCGCCCGCGCGGGCCGCCGACGAAAAACCGTCGATCACCGTCGTCTTTCCCAGCAGCGACGAGGTCTTTAAGGACCTCAAGTTCGCATTCGATCTGGTCGGAGACGAGAAAGGATACGACACGCTCAAGGGGACGATCGAGCTGTTCCTCGTGGGCGTCGACGCCAGTCAGCCTGGCGGCATTCGCGTTTATTCCACGGCCGAGGGCTTGCAGGCGGTTTTGTCGCTTCCCGTGAAGACCGATGCCGAGTTCAAAAAACTTATCAGCAATCTCTGGGACCTCGACGTCAAGACCGCCCCTCCTCCCACGCCCAAATTGATCACCCAGGTTCCCAAGTCGCTGATTGCCAAGCTCCCGAGCCTTAAGCTGGCGCCCAACGAACGCGTGGTTTTTGGTCTGGCCGATGCGTTCCTGCGGCATGAAGCGGGTAACGTGCATCTCGGTAAACTCCTGCACGGCGTGCGAATGGCCAAAGGCATGTTGCCTATTGAGCTCGTCAAAGGGCACGATTTGGCGATTTTGATTGATGGTCAGGCGCAAGCGGCCGACGAACGCAAGAAATCCTTTGAGAAGGCCAGGAATGAACTGATCGGGGCCCTCACGAAAGGCGAGCGCGAAAGCGAAGAGCTGTTCGCCGTGCGCCAAGCCGTCACCGATCATCAGATTGCCGAGCTGGAACGGTTCTTTACCGAGTCGTCCCGCATTTTCATCGGTTGGAACGTGTCGTCAGAAGAGAAGCACGCGCGTCTGGACCTCGACCTCGATGCGCTTCCCGGGACCTCGCTGGACGAAAGCGTCGACCTTCTGGGCCAGACGGCCGACGAATTCGCGGGCATTTCGAAAGCCGACTCGATCTTCAGTCTTTCCGTCAATTTCCCGCTGGACTCGATGCGCAAGGAATTCCTGAAGACCGCTTCGAAGCTGGAACGCGCCTGCCTCAAAAAGGAAGTCGAGGACGACGCCAAATTGTCGGCCGAGCAGAAAGCGACCGACTCCGACCTGGTTGATCTCGCATTCGACGTCCTCGACAGCATTGTGGCCGACTTGGGGCTGTTCAACGGCTTCATCCGCAGTTGGCCGAACGACGACAAGACGCTCACGACGGTCGGCGCCGGTCGAATTCCAACTGCCGCCAGGTCCAAATTCGAGGAAATGCTCGGAAAATTTGCGACGCGCGGGCCCAACAACAAAGTGGAAATGAAGATCGAGTCCGAAGGCGACATCGAAATCCACAAACTGTCGATCCCCGACATTCAGGCCGAGCACCCCGAGCTGGTCGGCAAGGACGGCGAGGTTTATGTGGGCATTTCCGACACGATGGTCTGGCTGGCGACCGGAGACAAATCGCTCGACCGCCTCAAGAAGCTGATCGGCGAGCGCCGGGAACCCGGTCCCAAAACGGGGGGCCCCGATGTCGACTTCTTCTTCGACTTCGGACCATTCGTCGAGCTCAGCGAAAAATATCAGCAGCGCCGACCGCAAGCTCCCGCGAAGACGCCTCCGGTGCTGGCCAAGAAAGGCGAAGAAGCGGGACGCGCCGCCCCCAAGACCCACGAAAAAAGCGTGCAGGGCTTGATCTCGACTGCCGATTTGCGGAAGCTGGCTTTGGAGTCCTTCAAGGACGGCAAAGGCACGATGACCTTCTCGCTGCGGCGGGAAAATAAAACGGTCAAACTGCACACGCAGTTCGAAGAAGGGCTGATCCGCTTCGTCGGCAAAGTCATGTCGAAATTCGTCAAGGAGAATCTCGAAGACGAATAACGACTTCGGGAGCTGCGTCGCTTGAAAGATCTGATCGTTCGACTGGCCGAGCTCGCGGGTCCGCTCGATGCATCCGGGCAATGGCCTGCCTTGCAATTCGAGCTCTTGTCGAAGGCCGGCGTTCTGGGATGGGTCGTGCCGCGGGAATTTGGCGGCGCTCAAGTTTCCGAACGCGAGTTGCTCACAGGCTACGTCGAGATGGCGTCGGCGTGCCTCACGACGACGTTCGTCCTCACGCAGCGCCACGGCGCCTGTCAGCGGATCGCCGCCTCTGACAACCAGTCCCTGAAAGCCGATTTGCTCCCGAAGCTTGTCCGCGGAGAAATATTCGCCACCGTCGGTATTTCGCATTTGACGACGTCCCGCCAGCATTGGCGAACGCCGGCCGTCGAGGTCGCCGAAGAAGGCGCGGCGTACCGCCTGAACGGCGAGGTCCCGTGGGTGACGGGCGCAGCACATGCCGATTATCTCGTGACCGGCGGCACTCTGGTTGATGGCCGGCAGCTCTTGGCCACCGTTCCAACGACTCTCTCGGGCGTCGTCATCGGACCGGCGGCAAAGCTCCTGGCGCTCGGCGCCTCGCACACGTCATCGGTGCGGCTCGACAATGTGTTGCTCGATCGGCGATTCTTGATTGCCGGGCCGGCCGAGCAGGCGGCGCGGCAGACCGCCGGGACGGGTTCGTTTGGAACTTCGGCGCTGGCGGTCGGGCTCGCTCAGGCGGCGATCGACGGCTTGTCGGCCGAAGCGGCTGTGCGCCCCGACTTGATGCCGATTCTCGACCCGTTGCAGCAGGAATGCAGCGCACTCAAGTCGGCTATTGACCTGGCTGCCGATGCCGCGGCGGGTGCTCAAGATCAG
>DATGKC010000489.1:0-4638 GCA_035294845.1 Planctomycetaceae bacterium
CTCCGCTGCACCGCTGGCCGGATTGCTTAATTGCGCGAGGGCCGAACCAAGGGCATTAATCATGGGCAAGTACTTGCCGCCGTCGCCAGTCCCTTTCAGCCCCGTCACCAGTCCCAGGCCGATCAGCCGCAGCTCCTGCTGGCCCGAAATCGTGCAGATGTTTTCCAGCCGCGGGCGGGCATACGCCGGGCCGCTGCAGGCCATGACAAGAACCGCGGCCAGCGCCATCGCGGCTCGCGCGACAGGCCCCCTGGAAGTTCTCGATCGACGGCGGAAAAGCATGATTTGTAAAGCTAAAATTTTGATCGCAGGAGAGGTTCGATGCGACGAGGGCGCGGCTGTTATCTCGCCCGACGCGGCATCAAGCGAATTAGAAGGGGAGGAACCAGTCATAAAGTTTGGTGATGATGCCCCGTTTGGTGCTGTCCGGAATCTTGCCGTGCAAGCGCCGGATGATGTTCATATCTGCGATGTTCTCGCTCAGCACCGTGTTGTTTCCCGCCACGTCCTGCGTGCGGATGCGGCCGGTGAGCGAATATTCCCAAATGGCGTCGTCGGTGCGGATGCTCTTGTGCGCTTCGAGTATCAGCGTGCCGTTGGGAAGAATGTCGACGATCGTGGCGGCGATGCGGTACTTGAGCCCCTCTTGCGTCAGGCCCGTGCCGAACGACTGCATCTGGCTGCGAAGCTGGGCATTGATGCCCGGCGCATTTCCAGCGGCTACGTCGAGATCGCCGTTGCTGTTGATGCGGAGCCACTCGCGCAGTTGTGCGGTGAAAATCGAGTTGCGCTGCCGATTGAACCGCGAATTCTGAGTGCTCTCTGATTTCTCATCGACGACGACCGTGATGATGTCGTGCACGGCGACTTTTCGCGGTCGCGGCCGATCGATGTAGATCCACGACAAGTCGCGGCGCCGCAGGGGCCGCGGCGGAAATGCGCCGGGAGGCAAGGCATCGGGCTGCGGCGAAACCGTCAAACCGTTTTCGCCCGGCCCGATCATCGGCGCCGGCGGACCGCTTGGCCCTGGCGCAACGGGGGCCGGTCCGCCGACCGCAGGTGGCTGCGCCCCGAGTGGGCGCGTCAATGCCAGCGACACCGCGCCGGCGATTATCAGATTTTGCGCTTTCATGTCACGGCCCCCCTTGATGGACTTTGGGTCGGCGCGCCCGGCGTTTGGCCGACATCGGCACCGCGTTCGCGCCGTCACCGGCCGAATTTTGCGAATCGGCCGTCACTAGCGTCAGACCCGTGCCGTTTCCCTGCGCCGCCGGAGCGGCCTCTAAATCGCCGGCGGCCGGCCCCACGGTCGCTTCGTGATAGCCCGAGACCCGGCCCGACAGCTCGCGACGGCCGTCCAGAGAAACCAGCTTGATGGATTGGCCAAGGCTCCCGTCTGCGAGCGCCTTTCCGTCGGTCCGCACGACGATTCCGTGGCTTCGCGCGACGATGCTCACGATGTCGCCGCGCCGGATCAACGGAACTCCTCGAATATCGACGGTGGAAATTGGTTCTCCGGCACGCAGAGAGCGCTTTGTCTCTTGTCCCACGACCATTTCTTCGTGATCGACGTAAGTGCCGGCCGCCGTTGTCACGGGTTGTTGCTTCCACGAAACGTCTTCCGCACGGACGACGTGTCCCTTGGGCAAATTGGCCGTCGGGACAAGCACGTTGGGCAGGGGTGTCACCTGGCAAATCACAGGAAACTCGTGTCGCCGCCCTTGGCGTTCATAAAATACGGCGCGAAACGTCTGCTGGCCCGACCAGGGCTCGGCGCCGCCGTAAATCTCGATTCGGGCCGAGGCTGCCGCGGCCAGCAATGCCACCTGTTTGGGCGAGAGCGTCAGCTTGATCTGCACGTTCCCGAGCGCGGCGGCTTTGTCTCGCAGGTATTGGCGAACGCCGTTCGTAATCAATTCTTCGGCGCGCCGCTGGGCCAGGTTGACTGCAGCCGTGCTCGATCCGGCCGACGCCTCGTCGGATGCGCGCCCGCCGCTGACCGTCACCATGCTGCTGCCGGAAAATTCCAGTTCGGCGAGATTGAATCCCTGCGAGGCCAGCCGCGTGCGAATCGTATCGAAGTCGACCGTCTTCGACTTGCCGGAGGTCGGAGCGGGAGCCAGTATGACCGTCGAGAGACGTTCGAGCAGTTTCTCGTCGGCGCCGTGAATTTCGGCGACCTGCCCGAGCTGCACGACGGAAGTCGAGACTTCGGCCGCATCCTTGAGCACGATCAGCGCCGCGCGGGCCGCGCCCGGCCAGGCGAGCGCCGTCACGGCGGCCAGTGCAGCCAGCAGCGCGCGAATCGCCTGTCGCGCTACCGGGACCTGCGCCATTGGGGCGCTCCGGCCCCTCGCTGTTGCCGACCGTTCGCCGGCGGTCATATTTTCGAATTCGGCCCGCATGAAGCCTTTCTCTTTCTCCGCGGCAGACATGTCGAAGTCAATCGGGTTCGGCGATTTAGAACCGTCTGAGGTTATTGACGAGTTGCCACGACTGGTCGGCCACCTGGATGGCCTGGCTATTGAGCTCGAAGGTGCGCTGCGTTGTGATCAGATCGACGAGCTCGCGGACCGGCTCGACGTTCGAAGCTTCGAGAAACTGCTGGCGGATCGTTCCCAACCCGTCCTGGCCGGGAATCGAGATCAGCGGGTTTCCCGAGCCCACCGTCTGCTGGAACAGGTTCTGACCCATCTGCAATAAGCCCTGAGGATTGAGAAACCGGGCCAATTGGATTTGCCCGATCTGATTGAGCTGATTCTGCCCCGCCTGCATGACCGAGACGATGCCGTCGGACGAAATCGTCACCTGCAAGGTGTCTTGGGGGATGGTGATCGAGGGCTCCAGGGGCCGGCCGCGGTCGGCCGACGCCAGCACGATTTCGCCGTTGGCGTTCACCGAAAAATTGCCGGCGCGCGTGTACAAAAACTGGTTGCCGTCGTTGATCTGGAAAAACCCGTCGCCGGCGATGGCCAGATCGAGGTTGCCCCCGGTGCTGAGCAGACTGCCTTGCGTCTGGTCGATCTCGGTGCTTTGCACGCGCGTTCCCGTCCCCACGTCCATTCCCTGCGTGGTGGGGCGCCCGAGCTGATCGATCATGCCCGGGATTTTGTAGTATTGATAGAACAAGTCTTCGAAGTTGACCTCGAGCGCTTGAATCCCGTGGTCTGGGCGTTCGCCAGATTGTTGGCGATCACATCCAGCCGGAATTGCATGGCGTCCATGCCGGACGCCGCTGAGTACAGTGCTCGAAGTGCCATATGTTTTTTCTTCGGTTGCGTTCGCCGCTCAAATCGACGGCTACTTTCGCGGCAGACTGTCTAACAGCCGCGAGAGAGAATCGTCCTGGTAATGGATCATGTTGACGTTGGCTTCCAGCGCGCGGGATGATTCGATGAGCTCCATCATGCTGGCCACGGGACGCACTCCCGAGGCTTCGATGTAGCCTTGCTTGATTTCGGTCGCGGGCCCCGCCGGCGCGAGCTTGGCCGTGGTGCTGTATAAGTTCTTTCCGGCTTTCTCCAATCCTGAATAGGATTGCGGCTCAACGACGGCCAGTTTGCCGACTTCCGTGTCCCCTTGCATGACGGTTCCGTCGGCGTGAACTTCAAACGACTGCCGAGGATCGGCGAACATTGGCTGGCCGGCCGTATTCAGCACGGGGAGTCCCCCGTCGCGGGTCACAAGCTGGTCTTGCGGGCCCACCGCCAGTTGACCATCGCGCGTCAAAAGAGTCTTCTTCCCGTCCGCAACACGTAGGAAACCCTTCCCTTGAATCGCCAAATCGAGGGGCGCGTTTGTGTGAGTCAATTCCGCCTGGGTGAAATCGGTCGCCACCCCGGCTGCCGTCACGCCTCCGGTCAGTTGGTGAAGATTCCCCGGCAACCAGGTCGGTTTTCCCTGCTCGACGTCATAGGGCACATGCGACTGGGCGAGCACCAGGTCGCGCTTGAACGATGTCGTGGCGGCGTTCGACAGATTGTTGGCGACCACCTCCTGCCGCAGCGATTGGATCTGCGCCCCCTGTCCCGAGAGATACAGGCCGTAAATCATGGCGAACCCTGGACTTGGAGGTGCGCCCCCGCTTATTTAGCAATATCGGCCAATTTCACTCGGCAACTTCAGCAAAATCGGCAAAGTCTGCGCCATCGGCACAAGATGCCGCGTTTCGCCCAGTGCGGCTTCGGCCCAAACCGTCGATGCTATTCCAAAGAAATGACCGCGGATTTCGCGGATCCGCGCGGATAAATACGAGCGCGACCGAACACGCGCAGCACCCCGATGAGAAGTGCCAGAGTGTCCCAATCCAAGAATCGCTCATAGAACTCGTGGTCACTCAGAGGACATGGATGGACCAGTTCACCCCCCTCGTAGCGATCTGTGATCTCCGCACGACTAAAATTTTGTTTCTTTGCGTGCCGCGAAGATTTTGTTTCGTTTCTGGATCAACGATTTGGAAAACGCACGAACGGAAATTTTTTTCGTGTTGTCCGTGTCATCCGTGGTGTGCGTCGTGAAAGGTTTGGAGTTTCCGTGGGTGCAATTCCCACCCGGTGTCTGGTCGTATCAACCGGAAGCAGCCCTGAGTGTCGGTGGAGGTAACGAAACCGTAGAAAGCCTTGGGTGAAAAGGATCGTG